>DATKIP010000083.1 GCA_035544015.1 Candidatus Saccharimonadia bacterium | reverse complement strand
ACCCGAAAACCAGACAAAACACGACATACCAAGAAGACTCTGTCGTGGTTTCGGCAATTCTTTGAGGCTCTGGAGAGGGAAATGTTGCAACCAGCCTGTCAGGTGATTACGGGAGGGTGAGCAAGTGAGGGTGGGTCAGATACTAGACCATAATTTTGAGTTTTTGTTTGCAACAATAAATGCGTTCAGGTGGGACGTGGTACAAGACCACGCCCCACCGTGTCCGAACGATGCGGGCTGACAAGTTGAGTCAGCCGTGGAGCAGTGGTTCCACCACACCGGCGCAGGCGCGAACTCGCCCGGCGTCGTCTTGCTCGGTGGTGAGCAAGATGTGGCTCACGGGGTGGCCGTAGCGAAGGTCGCGAACGGCGCTTTCGAGCTGGCTGGACGTGATGGGGCCGCCGATGGAGACAGCCGCCCACGCCCGAGTGCCGGCCTGGTTGAAGCTGGCCGACCCAGCGGCTTCGTAGCTCCCGGGGGAGGTATCGGGCAACGGCACGTAGGTGACGCCGGCGGCTTCGTAGGCCTTGGCCAGGACGGCGTTGGCTTCGGGGCCGCGGTCGGTGAAGCTGTCCAGCACGTAAATCCGCTGCTCAAGGCCGGCGCTCGTGAGGAGCGCCCGCCACTGGGCTGCGGCTACGCTGCCGGGTGAATCGCCGTCGCCGGCATTGCGCGGGGCAGTGCGGGCGTCGATCCAGAACGATTCGAGGTTGCCGGTGGCGTCGAGCGTCTTCAGGTAGCTGATACGCCCTTCGTCGTTGGGGAACCAGTCGAAGACCTGGTTGAGCACCAGGCTGGCGCGCAAGCCGTTGCATTCAGCCGTCCGGAACTCGTCGGCCAGCTGGCCCTGGGTAACGTAGGGACCATCGTAGATCACCTCGGTCACCAGCGAGCCCTTGAGGCGAGCCAGATACTGCGAGGCGGCACCGGAGCCGGCGGGAGCGCTGGTGAGCGCCGCCACGGCAATGGTGTCGCGGGGCGGAATGCAGCCGGCGGGCGGCGCCGTAGGCCGCGGATGGACCGGAGCGGACGGGCAGGGATGAGCCTTGTGACAGATGTTGATCGTGTCATCCTGGTTCCAAAACCACGCGCCCACGAACCCTGGGGTTGCTATCACTGCCGCTACGAACAGCACCCGGAGCCAGCGGCTCGGCAGGAGCCAGGCGGAACGGGTCTTGGTCTGCGGGATCGCCGGCACGGGCCTAGGGGTGTGGGGCGTGTGACCCGACATGCGGATCACTCCTCTCTGATCTCAAATTGTCAGTCCGGGGCGGCGGGATGCCGCTTCGGGATGCATCGTTGGACCAAAACATATTACAATAAAATTGCTAATTTGTCAATTTTATAGCATAAGAATTACTTACACGAGCGGCGATCAGTTGAAATCTGAAAATTGACCGGCTGAGGGAGCTTGGTGGTGCGAACGATGAGGTAGCGGTTGGTGACGGTTTGGGCCACCGCACAGGTGATGGTGGGGGTGATTTCGCTCAGATGCACGGTACTGCCGGCGGGGGTGGTCTGGATGCTGATAACTTTGAGGCCGTAGCCGGTGGTGGGCATGGGGCCGAGGCTGGCGCCGATGACGTCCGCCTGCGCGAAATCAACGGGGATGAGCGGCGGCAGCGTGGCGAGGCCGGCGTGCGTGGTGCGCCAATAGGCCTGCCAGTCGGCGTGGTCGGCGATGTGGGCTTGGCCGCGGGCCGGTAGCGCGACGCGGGTGTCGCCGTCGACCAGGATGTCGAAGGCGGCCCGGGTAGCGGCCGGGCGCTGGGGTGCCGTCGAAGGCGTGGGGCCTACGAACGTGTGCCGGCCGTCGCGACAGGTGGGTGGGGTGGTTTGGGCGGCGGGTCGGCCCGCGGCCACGCAGGCGGCGTACGAGTCAATGCGCGCGGTGGTGCCGGCGTGGTACCCGAGCGCGGCTAGCGCTGCGGCGGCCGCCAGTTGTGGCCAGCGGTGGCGGCGGAGGTACGCTTTTGCCCCCATAGCGGGCTACAGCTCGGTCGACAAATCGGGCAGTTTGGCGGCTTTGGTTTCGATGAGGGCGATGAGTTGGTCGACGAGCGCCACCGGGTCGCGGTCGAAAATAATGCCGGTGCGGGCGCGCTTGGCGGCCTTGAGCACGTGCTCCACCTCTTCGGTCATGCCGCCCGAGCCGAGCAGCACGCCAATGGGTTTGCGCTCCTCGATGGCGATGGTGAGCTCGTTGAGCGTGCCGATGCGGCCGCCCACCATCACCACGGCGTCGGCACTGCGCACGAGCAGCAGGTTGCGGCCGGTGTATTCGAAGCCGGTGAAGAGCACAGTGTCGAAGGCGTCGAGCGGGAGCTGATATTTTTTGACGTGCGCCAAGCGGCTGGAGGCGGGCGAGAAGCCGATCGAGCTGATGTCTGTGCCGCCCTCGATTTTGGCGGCCTTGGCGGCGTAATACGGCAGGCCGCGGGTGGCGCCGGTGAGCACGAGATGGCCGCGGCGCACGATCTCACGCGCCACCTCAGCTACGAGGCCTTTGGCCAGCTCGACGCTGTCGCCGCGGGCCGCGCCGGAGACGCAGATCTGGTAGCGCAGGTCGTGCTTACTCATGGCGGGTGAGCACCTCGGGCTTGATGACGGCGTTATTGAGTTTTTCGAGCAGCTCGTGTTCGAGTACTTTTTCGCCAAAGTAGCGGGCAAACACTTCATTCCACAAGGCCTCACGGAAGTGGTACAGGTAGCGGTCTTCGTAGGCGATGGCGTTGGAGTAGCCGAGCGAGATATCCATGAGATTGAAGGTAATGGTGTCGTGCGCCGGCCCCTTAGGTACCGCCACGTAATCGAGATTTTGCCAGAACTTCAGCTCGGGATCGATCTCGTACAATATGTCTTCGGCCCGCCGCCAGTGCAAGTCTTCGGGCTGCACGTGCGGCTCGAAAATCTCAGGATGCACTTCGGTGGTGAGCTTGCCAAAGTAACGCTGAATGACGCGCCAGTGGATGTGCGCGGTGTCGGTGATTTTGACATGCGCCGGATCGGCGATGAGGGTGTCAGAGATAATGGCGCCGAAGTTCTTTTTGGCTTGCATAAGCTTAAAGAACGAGCTGTAGAGGCGGATTTCGTTAAAGTAATGAAAGAGGAGCGGCATCACCTTGAGCGTGACGCCGGTCATGTGGGTCTCGGTCATGGGCATCACGGCGATGGCGCCCATTTCCTTGGAGTGGGTGATGTTGTGGCGCTTTTTTTGAATGAAGTGCTCGGCGATGTCGCCCCATTTGCTGGCGGCGAAGGGCACCACTTTAATGCGGCGGTGCTCGAAGTCGGCTGGGGTGAGGTCGAGGTAAAGTTTGTCGAAGTCATTGAGGAATTCGGGGGGTTCGGCGAAACGCAGGGCCAGGAAGAGCTCGAAAATGTCTTCTTCTTCGAGTAGGCGTGACACGAGGTGGTGGCCGAGGCGGTCCATGATGGCCATGGGCGGCATGCGGCGCAACATTTCCTTGGCCTTGTCGACCGTGAGGAACCAGCCGTCTTTGGGCAGCGGGGCGGCTTCGGCGGCCTTAACGATGAGCGGGATCATCTCGCGTAGGTCACTGGGGTCGGTGCCACCGATGGCGCGGGCGAGGTGGTCGTCGTGCTCCCCTACTTTTTTGATAAGTGCGGCGTAGAGCTCGGGACCGGTGGCGCTGGGGCTGAGCCCCAGCTGCTTGGTGCGGTGCGCGGCGGATTCGGCGATTTCGGCGGCCAGGCGCACGTCGAGGCCTTTTTGTTGGGTGCGCAACTCGAGCTGGTGCAGCGCGTGGTCGAAGAGCGGCTCTTTGGCCTGTAAAAAGCGGCCGATGGTGGACATTATTTACCCTCCAGGTTGCTAATTTTGAGCTTCATGCGTTTGATGCGGCTGGTTTTGAGAATGCCGGTTTTGGCGCCAATTTGGGCCACTACGCTCGTGGCATTGGCGCTGGCGAGCGTGAGCGCGTCTTCGACTCCCAGGCCCTTGGCGAGTGCGGAGACAAATCCGGAGCCGAAGGCGTCGCCGGCGCCGAGACGGTCGACCACTTTGACCTTCTGGTAGGCGCCGGCCTGGTACAGCTTGCCGGCTACGGCGGCGTATGAGCCGGCGGCGCCGTTGGTGCCGACCACATACGGGCACACGCCGTCGGCGCGGCGAATGGTATCGGAGAGGCTGTCGCCGCCAAACAGGCCGCCCAGCTCCTGCGCGTTGGCTTTGAGCACGGTGATGAGCGGCAGGAGGGCGCGGAGTTTTTTGGGCTGGGCGAGCTCAGCGCCACCGGGGTCGATGGCCACTTGGATGCCACGATTGTTGGCGTGCTTGAGCAGCTTGCCGAGGAGGTCAAAATTGCCGGCGAGCGAAGTGATGTAAAACCAGTCGGCTTCGAGCGTGCGGATGGCGACGTCTTTGGATCCCAATTCGTGCGAGGCGCCGCGGTGCACGAGCACGGTGCGTTCGCCGCCGGGGGCAAGCAAAATCGTGGAGTAGCCGGTAGCGCGTTTGCTGTCGTAGGCAACGTGCTCGGTGACTACGCCTTCGCGGCGCAGCACGCGCAGCACCTCAGCGCCGGCGGGGTCGTGGCCGATTTTGCCAATGTATTCGGCCTGCAAGCCCTGCCGCGTGAAGGTGACGGCTGCGTTGGTGGCGCCGCCGCCGGTGTCGAAATGAATGCCTTCGACGTCGATTTTGGCGCCCAGTGGGAATTGCTCCACATAGTCGCGGGTGCGCACATCGCGGCGAGCGTGGAGAGCCTTGCCGGTCAGGAACACGTCCTGAGTAGCGGCTCCAAATGTGAGAATTTTGACATTCACCTCGTGCATTGTATCTAGAATACCAGTTGTGCTTTGGGAATAATAGGCTTTCGTGAGGGGGCGTTTTGACACAAAGTGTCATTTTTTGCCGATGCAGCGGCGAAGTGGGGGTGTGCGAGCGCGTTACAAGTTATTGACATTTTGGCTCTATTGTGCTAATGTATGGCCAGTGTGAGGGTGCATTTTCGAATCAACTCTCCACGTACCGCGGCCACCCAGCTTGGGTGGAACCACCGCTACAACTCGATCGAGAAGAGGCTTTACGTGTTCGAGCCATCCGCCAGCTCGCCTCCCCGTCACCGCCGCCCGCGGGCGCCGCTCAACTGGATACCCGCGGCCATCGTTGCCGCGGCCATCGTGCTGGCCGTCGCTGGCTCTGTGGCGACGGCGGTCTTCGCCTACAACCAGCCGCCGGGACCGAACGGCCGGCCCGCCTACCCGACGCTCGGGTTCAGGGCCCCGACTTCGGCCCCCGCGGTCACGCCCTCCGACTCCCTGGTGCCGGTCTCGGCCTGCACCGAGGCCCAGCTGGCCCAGCGGGTGAAGTTCGACCTGCGATACCTGCTGGGGCCGGACGGCGTGTACGCGCTGTTCATCAACCACCAGGTGCAGGGCATGGACGGCCGGCCGCTCCTGGACGTCGGCGACGCCGCCAGCGCTATGGAGCGCCAGGTCGGAGACGGCCAGCAGGTGCTGACGCTGCACCTGGCGCCGCACCTGCGGGTGTTGTGCGTGAAGGCGCGTTTCACCGGGCCGGGCGCGGCAACGTTCGCTAAGCAAGTGTCAGACGTCGTCATCGACGGCTCCCCCACCACCGACCTGATCGGCACTGTGCCGTCCAAGACGAACGAGGTTGACGTGCTCCTGGTGGGTGCCGGCTGAACCACCTCTTTTCGGCGAGCGCCGGGGACCCCCACGGGTCCCCGGCTCAACCCGGATTTATAGTCCCCTGCCGCCTCTTTGCCGAGGCGGTATTTTTGTACTTTGGCTTTATGTGGCTATAATAGCCTGCGTGCCAAAGCGGCATGCACGACGTAGTGAGGGGAGTTTGGCAGCATGAGGCGAGAAGAATGGTGGTGGATTATCCCACTGGGGGCGATCTTTGCGGCTGGCATCTTGATCGTGGCCGAGCCGAAGACCAATGGGCCCGGCCAAATTGCGCCGCTCCCGCCGGCGCACGCCTACAGCGCAGCCCAGCTGAGCACCTGCCACGCCGATCACTCGGTGCAGGTCAGGGTGAAGCCCAGCGGCGGCCAGCCCAAGGTCTCGGTGGACGCCCCCGCGGCTCAGCGGAACGCCGTGAAGCAAGCGGCGGTGTTCCAGGGCGATGCGAACAGCATTTCTTGGGGCGTCAGCGATGAGGAGCTCACGCTCTGCGCGATAAGGGTGACGTTGACCTCGGGCGTGACCTTTTCCAAGGACCTGACCATGAGCGGCGGCCAGTATCCGGCGCCGGCCGGTAAGGCCTTCGCCCAACTGGTATTTGTGGGGTATTACGTGCCATAGGTCCATCGGGAATCATGGCTGACAGGTTCCGTTTGGTCTGGGTCTCCTCACGAAGGGGACCTGGGCCGGAAAGGTATTTATTTATCCGCTGTTTGTGATTTGGCTCGGGCTGGCTATAATAGCCGGCGTGCCATCGTGGCATGCACGACGAATGGAGAGGATCAATCTCCGTGGAACGACGAACCAAAATCGCTGGGGTTGGTGCGGGACTGGGGCTGGCGACACTGCTGCTCGCCGGCTGCTCGACTGGTACCGGAGGTACCAGCGCCACCGGCTCATCGCCGGCCAGCGCGGCCGCTTCGACCAAGGCGGCCCAGCCGAAGCCGCCGGCGGCCCCGACGGGGAAGGCGTACACCGACGCCCAGCTGGCCGAGTGCCGAGGCCACCTCGACGTGACGGCGACGGCGACCGTTGCCTTCGACGACGCCACGTCGGTCGACGTGGCGGTGACGCCGCCGGCCACCAAGGTGGCGGCTCAGCAGGCTCTCACCGTGTTCGATGTGACGCCGCAGCTGGCACACTGGGAGACCGGTCCCGATCTCGTGATCTGCGACGGAACCGTCTACCTGAACCCGGGGAACATCCAGGTGCCGCTCAAGCCCGGGCGCACGGTGGCTGGTTGGGGCCCGGGCCGTGGCACCACCATCGCCAAGGTCGTGCTCCGGGGTCACCTCACGCTGGTGAAACGGGGACAGGGAGGCTGACACTGAGCCACTAGATCATTCGTTCGCCGCTACAAGGTCCGGGTCTCCTCACGAGGGGGACCCGGACCGGGAACGCACTTATTATTTTTTGGTGCTTTGGCTTGCGCTGGCTATAATAGCCGGCGTGCCATCGTGGCATGAATGACCGAATTGAGAGGATTTTGCGTGCCTCTGTTCTCTTCGCCGGAGCCTCCGACACGACGCTGGAAAGGGTGGGTGGCATTCCTCGGCTTGGCTGCAGCGTTCGGGATGGCGAGCCTCTCCATCTGGCCGGGTGACGACGGCCGTGGTGGCGCCGCTGTGACGCCGCCGCCGATGCCCGCGGACTGCCCCGAGCAACCGAATGTGTCGCTGCAAGTGACACTGAATGCTCGGGGCCGGGCCGGCGCGCCGGTGGTGGCCGTACCTGGCCACGGAGCGACGTACGCTACGCGAGCGCAGCGAGCGATCACGATCAATCTCACGCCGACTGAGGCAGCCTGGAAGGTCCGCGACGGCTCCGATCTGCGTCTGTGCCGGGTGAGCGTAACGCTCAATCCGAACCAGCGTGGAGCGGCGCAGGAGACGCTGTACCCGGACTTCTCGCGGGGCAGCTTCCCAGCGCCCGATGACTGGAAGCTATGGCACATCGAGGTGGTGGCGCAGCTGGATTAAGCTGAGCCTGGACGTCGATGTAACGAGAGTAAGCCGATTCGAGCGAGGAGATTCGCACGATGCGCACGAGAACTTCGGTCGTGATATTTGCGACAGTAGGCGTGGTTGGCGGGCTGATCTACGGCGCTGCCACTAGCGACAAAGGCCAGGGGCTCAAGCCCCAGCCCTACACCGCCCAGCAACTGGCCGACTGCCGGCTGCACGGCAATTTCACGGCTGTGGCCACGCCCAGTCGAGACGGCGTCGTGAGCGTGACGATCACGACAACCAATCCGCAGGACCAGGCCAACGGCCGGCTAGCCATCGAGCTGGGCGGCGACCGCCGGCACATCACTTGGGTGGCACACAGAAATCTGGTGGTGTGCGACGCTGACGCGGTCCTGGATCCGCCGGGGGCGGATACGGTGAGCGTGACCGCCTTCGAGGGCGAATACCCCGCGCCGGACGGCTCTGAGATTCGGCGCTTCACCCTGCACGGCCGGCTCACGTAGCGGCCACGGCCCGGATCTCCTCACGACGAGGTGGGAGATCTGGGCTGTAACCATTTTTAGGCCTGTTTTGATACAATGATCGGCGTGCCAACGCGGCATGTACGACGAACAAAGGGGCGAGAGGTTGGTTCGGAAAACTTGGTTGATGGTGGCGTTGCTCGCCATTTTCATCAGCACCGGGTTGTCGATTAGCTCGGTTGGGCCGCCGGGACATGGGCCGGCGCCAAAACTGCCGGCCGTCTGCGCCAAGCCGGCGAACTTCCATGCCAGTGGGGTAGTGCGGCCAAACGGCATCGGCGTGATCACCTATGCGCCGCCGGCCGGCAGCAAGGTAGTCGGGTCGCGCGTGCTCACGGTCAACCTGCTGAGCGACCGGGTGGCGTGGCAGGCGCAGGGCGGCCTCACCATCTGTGCGGTGACGGCGATAGTGCGCGTGAAGAAAGGCGCCGATTACCACACTGACAGGCTCTCGCTCTCCGGCGACACCCCAACCAGCGGGAAATTTGGGACACAGCCGGGAGTGACCCTCCTGTCGGTCGACCTGGTGGGCTACCTCAGGTAGCAGGCTCTTCGTTTTCTCATGGTCTGGGTCTCCTGCGGGGGACCCAGACCCGAAACGCAATTATTCGGGGTCGACGGGAGCGGACTGCTCCTCGCCGGGGCCTTGGCCGGCGGAGCCGAAGCTGTCGATTTTGGCTTCAACTACGGCCTGAACGGCGGCGATGACGTCGGGCATGAGCTTGACCACAGCGTATTCTTTGGGATGGTCGGCGAGTACTTTTTCGAGCGTCACGCGGAAGGTTTTGCGCAGGTCGGAATTGATGTTGATCTTGGAGATGCCGCGGGCTACGGCGCCGCGGAATTGCTCGTCGGGCGTATCGGAGCCGCCGTGGAGGCTAAAGTGGGCATCAGGGGCAGCGGCTACAATTTGCTCCAGCAAGCCAAGGTCGAGCTGTTTTGGCACCGGATAGCTACCGTGGAGGTTGCCGATGGCGACGGCGTAGGTGTCGATACCAGTGGCGGCGATGAAATCGCGGGCTTCGGCGGGTTTGGTGAAGAATTTTTTGATTTCCTCGTAGTCGATGGCTTCGTCGTGCACATTGGAGCTGCCGCCAAAGTAGTGCGGCTCGCTCTCGACGAGGGCGCCGGTGGTTTTGGCGTATTCGACCACCTCTTTGGTGGCGGCGGTGATTTCGGCCAGCGAGGCGTCTGTTTTGGCTTGGGAGAAGTCTATGTGGATGAATTCAAACCCGGCGTCGATGCCGGCTTTGGCCGCGGCCACGCTGGGCGAGTGGTCGAGATTGAGGTACATTTCGACGCCGTATTCGGCAACGTAGTTGTCGACCAGGCAGCGGATATTAGCCAGGCCCATGGCTTCAACCTCGCCTTGCGACACCTCCACGAGCACCGGCGCCTGTTTGGCGGCGGCGGCGCGGGCCACGCCGATGAGGGTCTCTTGGTTGTCGATGTTGAAGGCTCCCAGGGCAAATTTTTCCTGGCGGGTGCGGGTGTAGAGCGTGCGGGCGGCGGCGGTGTTGGACATAATGATACCTGATCTCGCTTAAGCTGATCTCATTGTGCCGTGTTGGTGATTACTTCGCAAATTTGCGGGCGATGGCAAGCGACAGCGCGTAAATGGCGCCGTAGCACAGGTACAGCACGAAGGTGAGCAGGCCGAGGTCGGTCTTGGTGTGGATGTGGCCGGCGGCCAGGCGCACGATGCCCTGGGCGGCGGCCAGGCCGAGTGCCACGGCCACGATGGTGGCGATGAGCACGCCGCGGCCGAGGCGGCGGGTGGCCAGAAGCGAGATCACGAACAGGCCGAGCCCGTAAATGCCAGCGGTGACGACCAGGCCGGCGGCCAGCGCCAGGCCATGGTTTTTCATGACCGGCAGCAGTCGACTAGCGTGCCCGCCGGCCCAAAAGGCAGCCATGCCGGCGGCAAAGGTTAGGAGATAAAGCAGATCGGTCGGAACCAAGACGCGTTTGGCGGAGTCGGCCATGCAGAAGTCCTCATTACTGAATGATTACTGAATGTGACTACTTTACGCCTTGCGTTTGCGAAGGTCGAGAGCTTTGGCGGCAATATTGGCGGCGCTGAGGCCAAAATGCTCGAGCAGCTCGCTCGGCACGCCGGATTCGCCAAAGCGGTCGAGCATGCCGATGCGCGTCATGGGCACGGGATGGTGGTCGGCCAGGGTTTCGGCGACGGCGCCGCCGAGACCGCCGGCGATTTGCGCCTCCTCCACGGTGAGCACGGCGCCGGTTTTGCGGGCGCTGGCCACGATGGTGACGGTGTCGAGGGGTTTGATGACGGCGGCGTTGATCACCTCGGCCTCGATGCCCTTGTGGCTGAGCTTTTCGGCGGCCACGAGCGCCTGGTACACCATGGTGCCGCAGGCGACGATGGTGAGGTCGTGGCCAAACCGCAGCACCTGGGCCTTGGCGAGCGAAAACGGCGACTTGTCGGTGGTGATGATAGGCGACTTTTCGCGCGCCAGCCGGATGTAGGCGGGGCCGTATTTGGCGGCTAGCACCAAGGTGGCTTTTTCGGCCTCCACGGCGTCGGCCGGCACCACGACGGTCATGTTGGGTAGCACGCGCATGAGGGCGATGTCTTCGAGCATCTGGTGGGTGGCGCCGTCGGGGCCGACCGAAACGCCGGCGTGCGCACCGACGATTTTGACGTTGGTGTCATTGAGGCAGATGGTGGTGCGAATTTGCTCCCAGTTGCGGCCTGGCGAAAAGGCGGCGTAGCTGGCCACAAACGGGATTTTGCCCGCTAGCGCCATGCCGGCACCGAGCGTCACGAGATTTTGCTCGGCCACGCCGACCTCCACGAAGCGCTCGGGGTAGCTCTTGGCAAAATCGATCATGCGAGTAGATTCGGTGAGGTCGGCGCAGAGGGCTACGACGTTTTTGTTGGTGTGGCCGAGCTCGAGCAGGCCGCGCCCGAAGCCCATGCGGGTGGCCTCTTGCTTGACCTCTTTGGAGAACAGATTGGGAACGAGATGTTGCTGCGGCTCAATCATAGCTTCATGATACGGCTTGGTGAGGGAAAAGACAAAATGCTTACGGTGTGCCCATGAGTGGAGCTGATAGACTGGTACGATCAATCTGCAGCACCTGCTTGATGTGACGCACATCGGTCCGGAGGGTGGCTACATCGATGTCGAGGTGATCGAGATGATCCTCGATGCGGTCAAAATGCTGATCGAATTTCTTCATGGTGGGTTCGAAATTATCTTTGATGAAGCTGTTGAATTGCTCGATCACATAATCGGTCCCCTCTTTCACGCCCTCCTGGATCATTGCTCGAGTGTGCTCGCGCTCGGCAGTAAAGCGCTCATCGAGACGATCGTCTAATAATTGTTTGATATCTTCAAGCGTAAAGTTTACCTGCGACATGGTGTTTTCCCTGTATGGTCATGGTCATTTTCTCGCATAGTTTTCTCCCCTCTTTGGACCATCTATGATACGGGATGGGGCGCAGGAAGGGTCAAGGCTTGATTTTAGTCCTGCAGGCCGAGCCAGGTCGCGACTACGCTTAAAAGTATCCAATATTCGATGATTCCCACCGGGATGGCCGGGATAGGCGCCCATCGGCTGCGTCGGTAAAGCTGGTATTGTAGCCAAACGAGTATGATGGCGCCGATCAGGTATGGCAAGCCGAGGGTGGCGATGAAAAGGGCGCCGGGGACATTGGGCGCGAGGAATCCGGTGGCTGCTTTGAGGCCGCCAAGTCCGAGCCAGATGATGAAGAAGCCATTGGCGGGCAAGAGAGCCCAAAAGAGGTATTGTGACAATTTGGGGTTATTCATGCTCGCTGCGAATTTGACCGCCCAGGGTGCGCAATTCGCGCAGGGCGATGCGGGCCTGGTCGGCCTTGGCCGGGGCGCCGGGAGCGTCCATGAAATAGCCGTGGAAATGGTAATCGCCCTCCATGTAGTCGACGCCTTTGCCGGCGATGGTGTGGGCCACGATGGCGACGGGCAGGCCGGCGATGGTTTTGGCCAGATTGCAGGCGTCGATGATGGCCTGGAAGTTGTGGCCGTCGATCTCGATGACGTACCAACCAAAGGCGGCGAACTTGGCGGCGACGTTGCCCAGCGGCATCACGGCGTCGGTGGGGCCGTCGATTTGGATGTTGTTGCGGTCGATGATAGCGGTGAGGCCCGAGAGCTTGTATTTGGCGGCGAACATGGCAGCTTCCCAGATGTTGCCTTCGTCGAGCTCGCCGTCGCCGGTGATGACATAGACATGGCTGCGGCTGCCGTCCATGCGCAGCGCCAGGGCATGGCCGGCGGCTTGGCTGAGGCCGCTGCCGAGCGGTCCGGAGGTGGATTCGAGGCCGGGTAGGCGCAGGCGTTCGGGGTGGCCCTGCAGCCGCGAGCCGAATTTGCGCAGGGTGGCCAGCTCCTTGACCGGGAAGTAGCCGGCGCGGGCCATGGTGGCGTAGCGCACGGGCACGGTGTGGCCGTTGCTCAGGAAGAGGCGGTCGCGGCCCTCCCAATCGGGCTGCTTGGGGCGGTGATCCATAATTTCGAAATAAAGGGCCGTAAAGATGTCGGCCAACCCCAGCGGACCGGCGCTGTGGCCGCTGCCGGCCTCGACGAGCATGGTGATGATATCCTCGCGGATTTGCTCGGCCTGGAGCTCGAGTTGCTTGTGCGTCATACCACAACCATAACCTTTTCGGCCGAATTTGGCGAGGGGCACCGGGCGGGGCGCAGGGCCCGGCCCGGTGCCGAGATGATCCCGTCGCTACGCTGCCGGGGCCGTCCACTCGCACTTGGCTTCGTGAGGGTCGGGGATATACTGACGCGTGACCGGGGTCTTACCCACGAACTCCTTGATCCAGCATTCCAACTCCCCCGACTCTCCGCCCATGGGTATAACCTTGACCCTAACGGTTTCGCATGGCCACACCGGTTCGGACGTGGGGAGTTCCCAGTACAGCGCGTTTCTCTTGGAGTACGGATTTGCCATCGTGGTTTCGGCCGGGTCTTCGGTGACGCGGCCGCCGATCCAGTACGAGACCCTCATACCGGTGTATCTCCCGGTATATTGTCCCGCTACCACGATGTCGACGGGCTCGCCGGCCGGATCGGCCTGGCAATCGGTGGTGGTCTGGCCGTTGCCCGGTCCCGACCCCGGCTGAGTTTGCACCTGAGGCAGGACTGCGACGGCGGCGATGGCGGCGACGAGGACGACAATGCCTTGCGTCAGCCGGGAGTGGCGCCTGACTTTGAGCATGGCACTCCTAGATAGGGGCGGGGATAGCAATGAACGAGCAGGCAGTGCGACGGGACAGAGCGATTTTAGCTGATTATGGCGCGATTAACAGTCTAATTTGGCTGCTACTCGATCTGAATGGCCGCGAGAACATGTGTAATGATAAAAATCGTAGCGTAAGCGGCCAGCTGAATGAAGAACAGTACCAATGCGAAATAAATCCCCACTACCGGGTGCGCGTGGAGCGAGAGAAAATAGCGCTTGGTGGCTATTAAATACCCGCCTGCCCAAGCCAGGCTGAGGCCGGCGAGCGCTCCCCCGATGGTGAGAATGGCGGCATAATCGACGCCTTTGTACACCACGGGGATGCGCAAGGTTTGAGTGCAAATTGCTAAGCTTATCAGGCCGGCGGCGACCAATAGCGGGCCTGCAACCCGGCGGCTGCTGGGGGCGTCGTATTCATGATGGGGAGTGGATTCGAGCTCTGGAGCACTCATGCATTAAGCATAACTGGGTTTGGCGATTTTGGCGAATGGCTTTACCAAGCCAATCTCATGAGACGCCCTCGGCGATGGCCTGCACGGCGATGTAGGCCATTTCGGGGTCGGCGGCGTCTTGGATGAAGCTGCCGACGTCGAGGAGGTTGGCGCCGGCTTCGACGGCCAGGCGGGCGGTGGTTTGGTTGAGGCCGCCGTCGACGGCGATCTCGAGGTCGGGGTTGATGGCGCGGGCTTGAGCGATTTTTTCGAGGCAATCGGCGCGAAATTCGCCGCCGTTGTGGCCGAGGCGGCCGGTGAACACCACGAGGTGGTCGATGGTGGGCAAAATGTCTTTGACCTGTTCGATCATGGTTTCGGTGCCGACGGCTAGGCCGACCTTGATGTCCATCTCGCGGATTTGGCGGAAGAACGCTTCGCGATCGAAAGCGGCTTCGTAGTGCACGATCACCAAATGGGGCTGCAAACTGATGATATTTTCGATTTGGCTCTCGGGGTGGACCATCATGAGGTGCAGGTCAAAGGGCACGCCGTCGATGTCGTACACCTGGCTGAGGCCGACGGTTTTGACGTCGGTGAACACGCCGTCGCCAGCGTCGATGTGCAGGCGGGTGGCAAAGCTTTTGACGTTATCGATGCGGCGGGCGTAGTCCTGCGGCGTGGTGGCGTTGATGGTGGGGGCGATTTGGGCCATGGTATTTGCTTTCCGGGTGGTATATAAACGTACCAGCAGCATAACGCTTTCGCGAAGAACCTGCACCCCTACCCCATCGCACCCAATCGTTCCGACATCCGAATACTCCCGCCACTGCGCCGAGACCTCCGAAGGAGGCGTTGAACCATGGGCTCACTCACACTGCTGCTCGGCACCCTCGCCGGATTGATTACGGCGGGTGCAGCGGTCTTCAAGAAGACTTTCACTGTTCCGGACGGATGCCAAGGCATCAACTTCCGCAATGGGCGTGCGACGCGCGAACGGACCAAGGTTCGGCGCGGCACGCTGACCCAAAAAGCCGTATGGGAAGAAGGGGAGATTCTGGTCCACACATCCGGCAAAATCGTCTGGGGTCTCCCTGGGCGCGACAAACTCCGGTGCGAACAGATTGAGCATCGCAGCACCGACGACAGGTCCTTCGCGGTTGAGGTGGGCAACGAGCTTGTTTACCTCACCCGTATCAACATGGTGCACCGTCTCACACGAGAAGGCCTGATCAAAGCCCTATGCCAGGCGCCGCAAACGTACGCCGCGCTTACGAGCAACTTCTTCCACGGCGTGGTCGGCGATGTGCTCAGCACCAAGCCACACGATGGCGACCGTGAGAAGCTGCGCCGGTTCTTTCTGGAGGCCGCCCAGGCAAGTCGCGAACTACTCGAGCTAGGGGTGGACCCCACCGTGATAGTTATGGCGGAGTTCAGCCCGGGTCCGCAGACGCAGATGGTCCGGGTGTACCGGGAGTTCTTGTCGCTGGCCCGCAGGGTTGCCAAGCGCCTGGGGGTGGAACCCGAGGAGGAGGATTAACCCGTGGCCACGCGCCACAACGACCACTTGAGGCTCCCCGGACAATGGCGTCCGGGGAGCCTCCTAAGCGTTCGGGGGTTAGGCGTAGAGGTCGTCGATTTGCTGGAGGCGGCGCTCGTGGCGTTCGTCGCCGGAAAACGGCTCGGCCAGCCAGGCGTCCACGATGGCTAGGGCGGTGTCGGTGTCGACCATGCGCGAGGGCAGAGCGAGCACGTTGGAATCGTTGTGCTCGCGAGTGAGTTTGGCGCCGTCGACGCTCCAGATCACCGAGGCGCGGATGCCGCCCACGCGGTTGGCCGCGATGGCCATGCCCTGACCCGAGCCGCAAATGAGAATGCCCCGGGGGTCGTCTTCCTCGCCCAAAACCTTGGTGGTCACGGCGTAGGCGTACTGCGCGTAATCGTCGGCGGGGTCGAGGGTTTTGGCGCCCTCGTCTTCGACGTCGTAGCCGGCATGCACGAGGTGCTCGCTGATGATGTTTTTGAGTTCGTAGCCGGCATGGTCGGCGCCCAGATAGATCTTCATGGTTATAGTATTGGGCAATCTGGTGGTAATTGTAAAGTTTGGGGGCGCGCCTGCCCCCGGTCGGTGGGGGCAGGCGCGGGTTCGGGGGTGAGGCCGGCTAGGCGGCTACGAGTTCGGGTTGGTCGAGCCGCGCGTGGAGGTTCTCTTCGAGCCGTTCGTAGTTGAACTGCCCATCGAGCACGCCGAGCCGGAAGGCCTTGAGCTCCTTCGGCGTGAAGCGCTCGGCGATGCTGCAGAACCATGCGACCGGGTCCAGAATGCCGGTCCGCTGGGTCTCGGCGACGAGAGCGCGCCACTTGGCGGCCTGGATGGCGAAGATTGGCGTCCGATCTCCGAGATCGTGATCTCGCTTGCTGTCGTAGAAGTGCACGTCGGGGCAGTGGCTACACAACCCCGGAACTACGCAGCCGCCCGAGTCGCTGAAGCTTGACTTGAGGCCGACGGCGAGAACGTCGTTCACCGTTCTTGGGTCGGTGTACTGAAGATAAGGCATTGCGAGCCTCTCCCGGTGGTTGAAACAGGGCCCTCCTGGGCGCTGTTGTGGGTACTGTCCGCGCGGTGCGATGTGACGGCGCAAGACAGGATTATTTTAAGCATTAGTGGAATGTACGTCAAAAGGGCTGGTTCGCACCCGCCCCGGGTAGAGGCGGGTGCGCTCGGTTTCGGGTCGGGCTGGCTCCCCAAGGCTAGGCAGCGACCAGAACGCCGTTGGCGGCCTCCTTGGCGGCCCGTTGAGCCGCGGCTTCGGCAGCTGTGCGCTCCAGGACGCTCAGGTCGAAGGCTCCTCTCAGCACAGCCGTCTTGAATGCTTTGAGCTCGGGCTCCTCGAACCACGGAGCGAAGGCTCCGAACCAGGCCTCCCGGTCGAGCGCTTGGATCGCCTTGGCCGCGGTGATGTGCTGCGCCCACTGGCTTGGCGTGTAGTTGCACGACATCACGGCCCTGGGTCCGGTCCAGAGGTCGCTCCGGAGGTGGATTTGACCGCAGGGCAAGTACTCTGGAGTGCGTATGCAGAGTACTACGTAGATGCAGCCGGCGGAATTGCTGTCCGGCGGCTTGAAGCCGTGATCGATAATGCATGTTCCCGTTCTGTACACTTGGGGTACCCTTCTGAGCGAGGAGGCCATGCCGGCCTGGACTGACCGAGTACCATACCTATTCGTTCTAGGACGGTACACCGCTTATGCTAAACGGGGTCGGGGAGGGCGTCAATGAATTCTTGAGGCGGATTAGGCGATGGTTTTGCCCACATTCAGCACCTGCTCCACGAGGCGGTTCGAGTAGCCCCACTCGTTGTCGTACCAGGCCACGACCTTGAGCAGGTTGCCACCGACGACGTTGGTAAGAGCGAGGTCGACAATGCCGGAGTGGGGGTTGCCGATGAAGTCGCTGGATACAAGCGGCTCATTGGTGACGTCGAGAATGCCCTGGAAGCGCGGGTCTTTGGCGGCGGCCACGAGGGCCTCGTTGACGCCTTCTTTGGTGACGTCCTTGGTGGTGACGAAGGTGAAGTCGCTCAAGGAGACGACGGGAGTGGGCACGCGGATACTGAGGCCGTCGAATTTGCCCTTGAGAGCCGGGAAAGCTTTGGCCGCGGCGGTGGCGGCGCCGGTGCTGGTAGGCACAATGTTTTCGGCAGCGTTGCGGCCTTCGCGCACGTCTTTGCTGGGCGCGTCTTGGAGCGACTGGCTGGCGGTGTAGGAGTGCACGGTGGTCATCATGGCTTTTTCAATGCCGAATTTTTCTTCGATCACAACGGCTACGGGCGTGATGCAGTTGGTGGTGCAGGAGGCATTGGAGACTACCGTGTCTGTGGGGCTGAGGTCGTGCTCGTTGACGCCGATCACAAACGTGCCGACACCCTCCCCTTTGGCTGGGCCGGAAATTACGACGCGCTTGGCGCCGGCTTGCAGGTGTTTACTGGCGTCTTCGACCTTGGTGAAGCGGCCGGTGGACTCGATGACGACGTCGACGGCCAGGTCTTTCCAGGGCAGCAGGGCGGGGTCTTTTTCGGCGGTGACGCGGATTTTTTTGCCGCCGACGATCAGGCTGCCCTCGTCGTGGCCGACTTCTTCGTGGAAGGTGCCGTAGTTGGAATCGTGTTTGAGGAGGTAGGCCAGCACGTCGGTGCTCGTGATGTCGTTGACGGCCACGATCTCAAGTTCGGGGTGACCTAGGGCAATTTTGAAAGCGTTGCGGCCGATGCGACCGAAACCGTTGATGGCGATTTTGTAGCTCATAGTTGGTATTTGTGATCCTTTGTTGGGTCTACCATATAAGCTTTAGGGGTTTGGGGCAAGTGATCGGCTGAACTCGAACTCTCTGGATTCAAAATCAAACGTGACGCGAAAATGATTAAAAATCCGTTCTGCTCAGCCAAGCCCGCCGCTGTGCAGTCGGCGGCGGTCGGCTCGACCGCCTGATACACGAACCACACCCCGATCGGACCCTGCGCAAGGAATGGGTCGGGGCGTTCGACATTTTAGACGAAGCGCGGCCCGTTCGCCCCGGGGTTTCTGGGGCGAACGGGCCGATGCGGGCGGCTAACCCGCGATGTGAGCGCGATGACCAGGCTGGAGGCTGTCCGCTCTGCTAGAGACGGTTGGCTATGGCCTGGATGACGCCGGCTTGCAGCAACAGGAATACTGCGAGCGCCGAGTGCCTTGCGGCCCGCTCGCTCCCGGGGTATGGGGCGAGCAGGCCGCGACGGACTGGTGGTCCGCGTAGTGCAGGAGCTCCGGCGGAAAGGAGATCAGCCGATCAGGCCGCGACGAGCACGATGCCCGTCGTCGCCGGGTGGATGCCCGGCAGCAGCATCGTCGGAGTGCTGACCGAGGCCGGGTTGGGACCCCAGGGGCCGGCGAGGACGCCGCCGTGACTGGGTTCCGGCAGGCTGACCTTCACACCGTGGCCGCCAGTCCACTCACTCCAGTGGGCACTGACGAACTGGATGCCCTGCACGAACAGCGTGATCGGCCCGCCGATGATGCCGGGGATGGTGAGCTTCCCGTCGTTGAAGCCGGCACACGAGACGACGCCGACGAGGATCCAGATGCCTGCGCGGGTGAACCACTTCTCCATCGGATAACCCTTTCGAACTAGCGCGAGAAGCTCCGGCCTTGTGACCGGAACTGTGGTGCACTGGAACTGATCAGAACATCGATCGCAAGAGACAATAACCTTTAAGGGCAATGTTCCCCTTTCTCGAGGCCTGGGTTCCGCTAGTTTTTATACTGCTTTTTGTGGCTTTCTACAAGCCTAAGCGCGATAAATTACCACCATTTGTCGGCTTGGGCGCGGTCGGAGCACTCGCGGATGACCTTCCAGGCGTCGTCGGGGCCGGTGATGCCGCGCACCAGGGTGCCGCCTTTTTTAAGGTCTTTGTAGTGGGTGAAGTGGTGGGTGATTTGCTTTTTCCACTGCTCGCCGAGCTCGTCGACGTGCTTGATCTCGCCGTAATGGCGGTCATCGGCGGGGACACAGATGATTTTGTGGTCGTTTTCGCCGTCGTCCTCGAAGTCGACCATGCCGATCACGCGGGTTTCTTCGATCACGAGACCCATGGGCAGGGGCTCGCCGGTCACTACAAGTACGTCGAGCTCGTCGCCGTCTTCATCGAGGGTTTGGGGGATAAATCCGTAGCTGGTGGGTTTGGCAAAAATGCCTGGCTCGACGCGGTCGAGGGCAAAGAAGCCCGCTTTGCGGCGCCATTCGACCTTGAGCGTAGAATTCTTAGGGATTTCGATGACGGTGGTGACATACTCACCATCCTTGCCGAAAGCGAGGTTGTTGAAGGGGTAGCCCATGGTTCTCCTGCGTGGTTATCGCCTGTATTTATACCATGGTGAGAGGTTTGTGAGAATGCCTATTTTCGGCGGCGGGGCGGGGCGACTATGGTGGTTACGCATTAAAGTGAGGAGGAATTAGTATGGTAACGACTATTATTTCGTGGATTATTTTGGGGGCGCTGGCGGGCTGGATTGCCTCGATGCTCACCGGCACCGGCGAGCGTGTGAACGGCTGGATGAACGTGGCGATCGGCGTCATTGGTGCGTTCATCGGCGGGCTGATTTTGCAGCTGCTGGGGGTGTCGACCACCGGCGGGTTTAGCCTGGGCAGCCTGCTGACGGCCATTTTGGGCGCGGTGATTTTGCTGTCGCTGGTGCGGGCACTTCGGCGCGATACGGTTTAGCCGGCTTTCGGTCTTCGCGAAAACCGCCCTCTGTGTTGGGGGCGGTTTTTTGGGGATTGCGGTGGGTACGGCCAACCATGGGGTTGTCTAAAGTTTGGACAGCGGTTCGAATTTTGAGCTCACAATATACTTAAATGTCTAAACTTTAGACTACTCCACCTTTGCGAATACTTTCGAGTGCCTGTCGACCGAAAGTCGCCGAAGTTACTGCGTGAGAGGCGGCTGTTCGGCGGCGATGGTGGAGTCGCCGAGCACTTCGCCGCCAGGCGGTGGGGTGGGATCGGGGCTGGGGAGCACCGTGGGCTCGGGCGACGGCAGGGGCAACTCGGGGACGGCCAAGGGGGTCACCGCCACCGCGACGCCCGCGGCTTTGGCGGTGACGGCCGGTAGTTTGGGCACGGCCTTGGGCTTAGCCGCCGCCGGGCGTCTGGTAGCGGCCGCCGCCACTCGGCCGGCCGGCGGCGATGCCGGAGCGGCCGGCACGGGCGAAGGCGAGGCGCCGGTAGGCGTGAGGGTGCGTACGATCTCGGTGGTCGGCGCGGGAGCGGGAGCGGCATGGGTGCGATTCCAGATGAAGGCCACGGTCTGCTGCCCAGCAAACACGGCCAACGCCAGCCCCAACACGAGCAGGGCGATCAGAGCCGGCGGCATGTGGTGGCGAAAAAAATCACGGCGGAGCTTCATGGCTCGCCGTATTCGCTGGAGGTCGCGCGGGGTGAGGTAGCGGGGCAACTGCCCAATCGGAACGCGTACACTTTGTCCGTCCTTAAAGGCCAGCCAAATCAACTGATCGGTCTCAATGCTGTAGTTTGCCAACTCGCTCATGCTGACAATATATCATTAAAAAAATCCCCCGGCATTTGGATAAAGTTACGAAGAGAGGTATTTATAGGCTAACCAAACGCCTAAAAGCCCCCCGACAGTACTCAAAATAATCGCCTGCAGCGAAAAATCGCTGCCGCCCCACAAACCTGGTAAAAGGCCTCCGACCGTGCCGCCGATGGTGGCCGCTAACAGATAAAGGCTACGGTTACTCATGCTTTTCTACGACGTTTTGGGGCTTACCTTGGCGCCAAGCGTGGATATTGGCAATGGTAACGTCGCGAATGCGCCCCAGAGCCTCAAACGAGTTGTAGGCATTGTGGGAGGTAATTAACACATTGGGGAGCTGGCGGAGGATATCGATGCCGAGCACGTGACGGGCGTCGTCGCCGAGCTCGTGAGCACTCAGCAGCGTGAGTTCATCGGGCAGGCTGAGGAGCTCCTCGCCTTCGAGGACGTCGAGGCCAGCTCCGGCGACGTGGCCGGAATTGAGCGCCGCAATGAGCGCCGGGGTGTCGATGAGCGAACCGCGGGCGGTATTGACGATGAAGACACCCGGCTTCATCTGGGCGAATTGCTGGGCACCCAGCAGGTGGTGCGTCTCGGGCGTGGCGGGCGCGTGGAGCGTGAGGTAATCGGCGGCGGCTAGCACCTCGGGGAGCGGTGCGTAAGTGAATCCTAGCTCGGTGGCGGCGGCTGGGTTGGGGTACACGTCGCAAGCGATCACGGTCATGCTAAAGCCGCGGGCGATGCGGGCCGCCTGGCGGCCGATGCGGCCGGTGCCGATGATGCCGAGGGTTTTGCCGGCTAGCTCGTGGCCGGTGAGCTTGGTGGGCGTCACGGTTTGGGCCCGCACCGAATGAGCCGACAGCATCAGCCGGCGCGAAACGGCCATCATGAGCAAAAAGGCGTATTCGGCGACGGTGTCTTGCCCGTAGGCCGGCACGGTGACCACGGCAATGTCGTGCGCGGCGGCGTAGGCCAAGTCGACATTGTCGTAGCCGGTGGTGCGGCAGGCTATGAGTTTGAGCTTGGGCAATGCGGCCATCACCTCGGCGGTCACCTGGCTGGTGACATGCACCGAGATTACTTCGGCACCCGAGGCCTCGGCGGCTGTGAGGCCGGCTTCGGACATTGTCAGCTCGAATTCATCGGCTAGACCGGCGCGATAAGCGGATTGATCGAGCTCATGCACGTCAAAAAAAGCAAGGTGGGGTTTGGTCATTGGTGGTCAGGGTTTTTTAGCTTTGCTACGAGATAATCGCGAAAGGCCGGCGCGATTTTGGGGTCGTCGAGGGCCACATCGACGATGGCTTCGAGGTATTTTTCTTTGTTGCCGGCGTCGTGCCAGTGACCCTCGATCACGCGGCCGTAGACAGTTTCGTGCTTAGAATACGCATTGATGGCATTGGCGAGCACAAGTTCGCCGCTTTTATCGGGCTCGAGGGCCTCGACGTACTGCATCATTTCGGGGGTGAAGACGTATCCGGCCACGGAGGCATAAATGTGTCCATTGTGCGCTGGGGTTTCGTCGGGCTCGGGTTTTTCGAGCAGGCCGGCGAGCTCAAACGTGTCGTCGTCGACGGCGTGCTTGATGTCGGCCACGCCGTAGCTTTTGGCGCGCGAAGGATCGACCGGTACGAGCGAGATGACCGGTTTACCGAACCGTTCGAAGGTCTCCACGAGCTGGACGGAGCGGGGCACTTGGGAGTTGAAGAAATCGTCGGCGAAAAGCACGAGGAACGGCTCGTGGTTGAGCAAGTGAGCGGCGTTGAGCACGGGCGTAGCGTTGCCGTAGGGGCCTTTTTGGCGCAGGTAGATAAAGTTGCCGAGCTCGGCCACTTGCTCCATGCGCTCGGCCAGCTCGGTTTTGCCATCGTTACGCAATTTTTGCTCGAGCTCGTACTGGTGATCGAAGTGATCTTCGATGGTGCGCTTGTTGGCGCTGCCGACGATGATGATGTCGGTGATGCCGGCGGCCACGGCTTCTTCGACCACGTATTGGATGATCGGCTTATCGATAATGGGCAGCATCTCCTTGGGCATGGCCTTGGTCATGGGCAAAAACCGCGTGCCGAGACCGGCAGCGCAGATGATGGCTTTGGTAATTTTTTTGGGCATGAATCGGCCTCCTAATGCATGGGTATTCTACTACAGATGGTCGCCAAATGCCTGTGATGTTGTTTCGAGTAGGCGCTGGTGCCAGCGGCGATGGCGGCGCGACTCGAGCGTGATGAGCAGCGCATCCTTCAGATCACGGCGGAACTGGCGGTCGAGCGGCGCCACAAAGGTGGGGTCGGCGACGGAGATATTGAGCTCTTCGTTGAGCACGAGCGAGCGGTTGTCGAAGTTGGCCGAACCTAGAGTAGCCCATTGATGGTCGACGGTCATTACCTTCACATGCAGCACGGTGCGCTGGTATTCGTAAATTTTGACGCCGGCATGCATGAGCACTTCGTAGTGAGCGCGGCCGGCGTAGAGCGTGGACTTGTGGTTGCTGAGCGGGCCATTGGTGAGCACGCGTACATCGACGCCCCGGGCGGCGGCGGCACAGAGCGCGGCGATAAACTGCGGGCCCGGCACGAAGTAGGCGGTGGTGATCCACAGCTGCGTGGTGCTGGCGGCGATGGCGGCGGCAAACAGCCGCTCGATGGGCGTGGGCCGCGGACCGATGGCACTGGGGGTGGTGAGGATGCTGAGGTGGCCGGCCTCCTCGGGAGCATGGGCCGGCGGCGCGAGCACTTCGCGGGTGGATTCGGCCCATTCGTCGGCGAATCCGGCGAACAGGTCGAGGCACGACGGCCCCTCCACGCGGCAGTGCGTTTCGCGCCAATGCTTGGGCCCCGAGGCGTCGCCGTCCCATTCGTCGGCGATGCCCACGCCGCCGGTGAAACCGAGGCGGCCGTCGATGAGCAGGATTTTGCGGTGGGTGCGGTAATTAAACCGGCGCAAGTGGCCCATGCGGATCGGCCGAAACCATCCCACCCGCACGCCGGCGCGCTCGAGCTGCCCGACCATGCGCGTGCTCATGATGGCGCCGCCGACGGCGTCGATGAGCACGCGAACGGTCACGCCGGCCCGCGCGCGTTCGCAGAGGGCGTCGGCAAACTGGGTGGCCACGCGGCTGCGCCAGTACACGTAGGTGACAAATTCGATGCTGGTTTGGGCGGAGCGAATAGCCTCGAGCATGGCGGGGAAAATCTCGTTGCCATTTTGCAGCAGGGTGATCCGGTTGCCCGCGCGAAATTTGGCGCCGGTGGCGGTTTCAAAGGGTTTTTGGTAATTCGTCATGAGAATGGTAAATGCTTGAGCTTATTCTACGCTACCTGCAGGTAGATGGCACCGTTTGGCCAGCCGCCAAGGTGCGCATCCAGGCCAGGGTGTCGCTAAAGCTGTGCTGCATGGCGTCGTAGTGGGTGGTGTTGGGGTAGGCGTAGTATCCGACCGGCCCCACGCTCGAGCTGCACAGCAGGGGCAGGGCGGCGGTTTGCTGGGCGGGCAGCACCACGTTGTCGCGTGCGCCTTGGTTGATGCGCTTGGCGCTGGGGGTGGGATCGTCGCCCACGGCGTTGCCCGCGAGCACTTTGGCGAATTCGGGGAAGCCGGCCGCTAGTGTACCGGTCCCGGCGGCGGCGATAAATTCGGGCGTATAGAGGCCCACGGGGGTGTGGCCCCAGTAGGGCAGGTCGGTGTCGATGCAATGGGCCACGACCTCGGCGACGAGACTCGGCTGGCGGCGCGGCAGCAAGATGCCGGGGTAGCTCTGGTGGTAGTAATCCTCGTAGCTTACGAGCACGTTGGGGCCAAACCAGTTGATGTTGGCGCCGTGGGTGATGTCGGTGAGTGTCTGCTCCACGCTCATCACCGGCCCCCAGCCCACCACGCCCAGCGGCCGGACATCGGGGGCGTAGCGGGCGGCGATTTTGTCGGCCCAGAAGGCCGCGTGGCCACCCTGGGAGTAGCCGGAGAGGAAAATATTGGTGCTACTCAGGCGATTTTTGGCTTCCGGAAGCCTTCGCAGCGCCCGCACGGCATCGAGCAGGGCCCGACCCTCGAGCTCACCCACCATGTAGTGGTGCAGGCGGCTGGGGTCGCGTAGGCCTTCGTAGTCGGTGGTGACGACCGCGTACCCCTGGACGGCGTAGGCGCTCAGGTGCGAGTCGTAGCCGCCCCAGGCGCCGGTGGCGGGGTTTTCGAGGCTGGGCGCGCACTGATCGCCGATGCCGGTGGTGCCGGGCGCGAAGGCGAGGGTGGGCAGATTGCTGCTGTCTCCAGTGGGCAGGTAGGCGCGGCCGTACTCCGTCACAAATTCCCCGCCCGGCAGCTGCGACTGGTACTGGAATGTGACCTTGGTGACGGGACTAGCTTCGTTCGGCACTCCGGCCGGAAAATTGTGATGGATGACGACGGTGGTTTTGGCGCTGTCGAATTGCTCGACGCTGTCGACCGCTACAACGTTTCCGGGGGCCGGGCGGCTCTGGGTGGGTATCGCGGGCGTGGCGCCGGTGAAATCGGGCGCGGGTACATGATTGTTCCAGAGCACCACGACTGCCTCAAAGAGCGTGAGCACAAGCACGAGTATCACCGCCGGACGCACTCGGTAGCGAGGGGCTGAACCTTTTTTGGCTTTGGGATGCCATTTTTTTAGTTTCATGCTAGTGATGTCCCTGAAGTTTAAACGTCAGAATATCCATGCGCACACCGTCTACTATTGCCTCTTCTACAAATTTAAACCCTTGGCGCTCGTAATAGCTACGGTGATCGTGAGTGGCAATGGTGACCGACTCGGCGCCACAGGCAGCGAGCAGTTTGAGCATGCGCGAAAGCAGACTGAGGCCGGTATTGGCGCCGCGGTAATCGGGGTCGACATAGAGCCAAAAAAGCTGCGCCGGGCCGGTTTTGGGCGCGGCGCCGATGGCGTAGCCGATGATGCGGCGGCCTTCGCGGGCGGTGAGGACAATGCGCCGCGGATCGAGAGCGGCGCGCAGCAGGCGGTGCGGGGCGTGGTCGCGAATGACCCGGCGTTGGACCGAGTCGGGAAAGTAGGTGAAGTGAGCGCGCACGGCCTCGGCAAACAATTGATGCAGGCTGATGAGCGACCGGACCTGGGCCGGGGCGATGACGATACGGGTCATGAATTCTCCTGTGGCCTATTCTAGCAAAAAACGGTAGGTGTGACCGCTGGCGATGGTGGCGAGAATGGCGGCATGAGGCGCAAAGAGCGGTATGGGCAGCGCCGCGGGGTCGCACCAGCGCCATTCGGAGCAGCGGTCGGGCTCGGCTAATTTTGGTTCCTGAGGGCCAATATCCACGCGGAAGGTGAGATGAATGTAATGCGCGTCGCGCTCGGGATAGAGGCCGTCGGTGACGGCCACCAGCTGGGCGGTAGCGGGCGCGATGGTGATGCCGAGCTCCTCGTGGATTTCGCGGGCGATGCATTCATCGGCGCGCTCTAGGGGCTCCAGATGGCCGCCGGGTAGCGCCCATGTGCCGTGGCCAAAGACGTTTTTGCGCCGTCCGAGCAGCAGCTTGCCGTCGCGCACAATGTAGGCCTCGCAGCCGACTTTGATCGTGACCGTCACGCCTACTGGTCGGCCTTGGTGCTGGAGCCAAAGCGGCGCTTGTGGCGCGACTGCGTGCGCCGGTCGGCTTCGCGCTTGGCGAGGTTTTTGACTTCGTCCATTTCGGTGGTGAGGTCGTCGATTTTAACGCCGTGTTTCTCGGCGATGCGAACGAGCGTACGCATAATGATGGCGATTTCACGCTCGGCTTGGATGTCGGTTTCGTAGTCGAGCTGGGAGCGGATTTCGGATTTTTGCGAGGCGCGGTTTTGGCTAATCATGACGAAGGTGGAGAGGAAGATGGCTTCGAGCGATACCACCATGGTGAGGAGGCCAAACGGGAACGTGTCGAATTCGTATTGGTGACCGAACGTGCCTAGGCCGGCGGCGATCCAGAAGCCAAACCAGAGCACATGGAAGTATACGAAGATCATGTTGCCGGCAAAGGCAGTGATGCCATCGGCGAGCCGGTCGCCGAAGTCGCGGAATTGGCGGATGTATTGATTGGGGTTGATGAGGGCCACGGGGGACTCCTTACTTAATGACGACGAGTACGAAAATGCCGACAATGAGCAAGGCGGCGAGCACGGCCAGGGCGTAGTTTTGGGTTTGGTCTTCGCGCAGTTCGATCTCGCGCAGGTTGCGCGCGGCGAGTACGTAGCCGGGGTGCTCTCCACCGTTGTAGACGAGGACGGTTGCGAGGCGGAGGCCGGGAGCCGGCTCCCAGGTGAAGCGATTCTGCCCATGGGCGCGAGCATAGGCAAATGCGCCATCCGGAGGTACAGGCTTGGCAGAGCCAAATTCGCCGTTGAAGGCCGCGAGGCCGCCGTCGCCCCGGTAGGTGATGACGATGGGCTTGAGGCTGGCGACGACGTCTACCGGCTGGTCGCCGACAATGTCGGCTGGGGCCGTGCCCTTGGCCATGGCGGCCGCGCCGTCCTCGGCGAGCTGGATTTGCGGGTCGTTGGCGCTCTGGCGCAGGCTCTGCTGAACAGAGACGAAGATGAGCGCCGTGAGGCCGAGGGTGAGGGTGAAATAGAGGATGCCGGCCTGATTAATAGCGGACTTGGTGAAATTGGGAAGCCTCATAGTGACGCCTTAATTATGACTTGTATTATACGCTACCGCTTAGCGCAGATGGTCCCCCGCAGTCACTCGGTTCGAGTGACTGCGGGGGACGGTGATCAGTCGCCCAGGGTCACCAGGCTAGCATAGCTCTTATTCGTGTTTGGGTAGGGCCGAACGCCGGCGGCGGTGCTGATGGCGGCAACGGACATGCCGAGTGCTCTCAGTAGGCCGGTGGGGTCCTGCCGGGCCATGGCCAGAGCGGTGAGATGCGGCTCCAACATCTTGGAGGTTCCGGAGTAGTTGGAGACTACTCGCGCATCGATTGATACGGGTGGCCGGCCTTCCGCCGCCGCTCGGATGTCCTCGTCTGCCTCGCGTTGTCGCTGAGGGTTGAAGAGGTACGTCTGGGTGAGCTGGTTGTGTACGAGCGCCAGCCGTCCGTCGGCGACCATGATCTGGCAGCCGGCTGCGATCTCGGGGTGGTCGCTCAGGAAAGCGTGTTTTTGTGCTGGTGTGTAGTGGGCCAGCTCGGCCAGGCTGACGCCGGTCGCCTCGAGGAGCACATCGAGCAGGGGCTGGTTGTTGAGCAGAGCCTCTATTTCCGCCCTCTCGTGTTCGAGGAGGGATGGAAACAGTCTCACGATGCCATGGTTGTAGCCTGGATAGGCTATACCAAGGATTTTAACCCGCTTCATGGATTCG
The DNA here is from genome assembly GCA_035544015.1 of Candidatus Saccharimonadia bacterium. NCBI lineage: Bacteria > Candidatus Saccharimonadota > Candidatus Saccharimonadia > Candidatus Saccharimonadia bacterium. The sequence goes on along the minus strand of DATKIP010000083.1, from coordinate 24,315 downwards.
GGATCCTGAGCCCCAGTTGTTGGTATGTCTCCCTGACTCCAGTGGGGAGCGAACTGACGTACGACGTCCATGAAGTGGCGGGGTTTGAGTGCGCGCTTCCCTTTCAGCCTCATGTAGGCGGCCATCAAGGCCCGAATCCCATCAAGCATGGTTGCGGTCCGGTAAGCGGCCTCGAGGCCTTCTGGAGAGGCGGGGGTTAGCTTGCCCGACACCAGTTGCATGAGTTGCTGGTTGGCGTAGGCCTCGAGAGCCTCACACAGTTTCAGAAGCTCGAAGAACGCCACCTCGCTGGGGTTGGGCGCTCCAGGGTCGTTCGGATCGTCCGTGTAGGTACGCGTGCTGTTGTCCCCAAATACGCCCGGCAGCTCCAGGACGGGCTGGCCCTCCCAGCGGACGGTGGCGGTGGGGACGTTCCAGCGGACGAGCGACGCGAAGGTGTCGCGGTCTGTATGGCCAGTGCCGGTGCGGTCGGCGACGGCGCCGAGGTATTCTCGGAAGGTGTAACTACCGTTTCCTACGCGCATGATGTCGAGGAGCCAGCCGGGATCTTGATCGAAGGTGTCCCTTCTCTCTTGATCATGCCGAAGGGCTCCTGCGCCCAGCAGCCCGAGCAGGGTGACGGCCTGCTTGGCCTCGACAGGGTTGAAACTCCCGGGGTCTGGAACGAGAGCCAAGGCCCTCACTAGTTCCCGCGAGAACGTGGTAGAGGCCACATGGCCGGCTAGAATGTGTCGATTGAGCGTTGCGGCCCGCCGCGCTTCTCCTTGCAGTGCCCCTAGCCAGGCTGGCATGCTGATGGGTGTAGCCTTCGCGGTCATGCATTTCCCCCGTTGCAGAGGTGCGGCCCAGGGACTCCCCGTGAGGCCTAACGAAGTGCTGTTGCGCTTATCCCGCCGTTATCTCCAATCTGTATTGAGCCGGGATCGTAGCATCCTACCATAGCAGCTTGTCTCCGACGAGCAGATGGTCATGCGTTTATGCCTAAGCTTGCATAAATTGCTGGCATATTATATATTATGCGGCGGTTTGGGCGAGCTGTGAGTTTCTGATTATTTTCGGAGATTGGCAGCTCGCTCTAACAGCGAGGTCCACAGTGTGGACATATGGATGCCCTTGGAGGCAGATGTGACAACCGAACATTCCGACTCGACCACGACCGGCTCCGAGCAGGCCATCGACCCCGAGCTGCAGCGGCGCATCGACGAAGCGAGGGCGCCATGGGCGCGGTTGGCCGGCGCTCGTGGACCAGGCAGCAAGGTGGAGATCGCAGCCACCGAGCGGCTCAGCGCGGCGCAGTCGGTGATCGAGGAACTGGTAGCCAAGCTGGCCGCCGTTGGCGCACAGCTCAAGGCGGTCGGTCGGGTGAGCCTCCAAAACGGGCTGCTGCGGGAAAGCCTGAACGCCGAGCAGCTGCGAGCCGGCGGCCTGTCGGTGCTGATTGAAGGCTTCTATCTGCCGCTGGCAGTTGCGGGGCAGATCGCCAGCCGCATCGGCGGCAACATCCGGGGCTTCACGTACGACATCGATGCCAGGACGATCGGATTCACGGTGGGCGACCAGCTGCTCGTCAAGTGCATCTTGCCCAGATCGATGTTCTCCGACCCCAGGGTGAAGATCACTGACCCGGCGAAGTCCTCTACGGTCGGGTTCGCCGTGGACCGCCAGGGCCTCACCGGCGATCAGCTCGATAAGATCGTGTTCATGTTCGGTCCCAAGGTGGAGCCGGAGCAACCGGGCAGCCACCTCGACGCTCGGGGTGTCTACCTCAGCTGCACCGACCCGAGCTGCGAGCAATGCTCCGAGCTGCGAGTGATCGCCGGCAGTCTGCGCCAGTGGGCCAGCGGGGTGGTCGGGGAGGAGCCCTCGAGCACCGTCACGGATCTCCTCGGTTTCAACCCGTCGTTTGGTCAGTAGGCCTGCGGCGGACGTCTCGGAGGGGTGGCAGCGCCGCCACCCCTCCGAGACGCTGTTTTGACGGCTTTTATGGAACCTAGTTGGTTCCTTTTTTGTGCCTAGCGAGGCGGGTGGGCTCGTTTTAGCGAATAATTAACCCCATTCAATCGTCGCCGGCGGCTTGTCCGAGATGCGGTAGACCACTGAGGCGATTTCGGAGACTTCGTTGGTGAGGCGGCGGGAGACAGCGCGGAGGAAATCGTAGGGCAGCTCGGCCCACTCGGCCGTGAAGCCGTTGACGCTCCAGATGGCCCAGAGGGCGAGCACCAGGCCGGTGCCGGCGTCGTCGCCCTTGGAGTAGGTGTGGTGCGAGTGGGTGACGACGGCGCCGGCCTGCCAGACGGTGTCGTAGAGGCCGGCCTGGCGCAGCTCTTCGAGGTAGATGCCGTCGGCGGCGCGGGCGATGCGCAGGTTTTCGGCCGTGACTTCGCCCTCGATGCGCACCACGAGGCCGGGGCCCGGGAATGGGTGGCGGACGAGCAGGGCTTCATTGGTGCCGAGGCTGCGGCCGATGGCGCGGGCGGTGTCTTTGACCATGTCGTCGAGCGGGGTGAGCTCCTTGTAGGCAAATTCGAGGCCGGCGTTGTGGTGGAGCTTGATTTGGGCTTTGCGGGCGCCGGTTTTGTGGCCGCCGCCGGATTCGGTGAGGTCGGTGTAGAGCGTGCCTTGGGCAATGTATTCGGCGCCGAAGGTGGCGGCTTCGGCCTCGAGTACTTGCCTGTAGACGCCGCGCATGGCCACGCGTTTGTCGTGCATGGCGGCGTGGCCGGCCAGAGCTCCCAGGAATTCATCGGTGGCGTCGTGGATGACGAGGTCGAGGTCGCCGAAGTATTGGTGCACGTTGGCCTCATCGTCGGGGCGGTCGATGCCGCGGATGTAGACGGCGCGGATTTGCTCGGGCTTTAGCGCTTTTTGCAAAATGGTGGCCACCACGGCGCTGTCGCTGCCGCCGGATAGGGCCAGGAGCACCTTGCGCTCCCCTACTTCTTGGCGTACCTCGGCGACTTTGCGCCCGGCGGCGTCGTCGGCCGGGAAGCGGTCCTTGGCGCCGGCGATGCCAAACACGAAGTTTTCGTAAACTTTGGCGCCGTGCTCGGTGGCGGTGGTTTCGGGGTGGAATTGCACACCCCAGAGGTGGCCGAGGCGGCCAGCGGCCACGGGCGAATTGTCGGTGGCGGCGAAGATTTGGATTTGGTCGCCCGGCTCGATGCGGTCGCCGTGGCTTTGGAGCACCTTGCTGCCGTCGGGGATGCCCTCAAGCAGCGCCGTGGGGTCGGCCGAGTAATGCAGCTCGTGCACGCCAAATTCGCGCCGCGGCGACGGGGCCACGGTGGCGCCGTGGTGTGCGGCCCACATCTGGAAGCCGAGGCAGATGCCGAGCACCGGGACGCCGAGCTCGTAAATGGCGGCGTCGAAGGGCGGGTTCTCGCTGGCCGAAGACGGCCCGCCCGACACGATAATGCCGGTGGGAGCGATGCGCTTCACGTCCTCGGCCGTCACCTGCGACGGGTCGGCCACGAGGCAATACACGCCGAATTTGTCGAGCGTGAGCTTGATGAGGTGGTCAAATTGGCTACCCATGGCAAAGAGCAAAAAGACCTCGTGGGTCTGGCGCAATTGCTTCTCGGCGGCGATTTCTTCGAGAATTTCGGCCGTGACGTCGGTGAGCGTGTTGATCATGCGGTATCCTTCGTTTTTAAGCGGTCGGCAAACTTTTTTCGTAGTTTAGCTAATTTGGGGTTAATTACCACCTGGCAGTAGCCTTGGTCGGGGTTTTTGGCGTAATAATTTTGGTGCTCGGGCTCGGCTTCGTAGAAGGCCTCGAGCGGTTTGATTTCGGTGACGATGGGATTTGGCCAGAGTTTTTGGGCTTCGTTTCGGGATTTTTCGGCTAGGCGTTGTTGTTCGTCGTCTTGGTACAAAATAATGGAACGGTACTCGGGGCCGAGGTCGTTGCCCTGGCGATCTCGCGTGGTGGGGTCGTGGATAGCCCAGAAAATATCGAGGATGTCGGCGTAAGTGATGACAGCCGGATCGAAAGTGAGTTTGACTACTTCGGCGTGGCCGGTGGTTTGGGAAGCCACTTGCTCGTAGTTGGGGTTGGGCACATGCCCGCCGGCGTACCCGGAAATGCTGCTTTCGACGCCCCTGATCATGAGATAGGCGGCTTCGAGGCACCAGAAGCAGCCGCCACCGAGGACGATGGTTTGGGTAGGGTGGGTAGCTGCGGTCATATTTGTAGTTTACAGATGGGTTTCTTGGTTGTACACTTCCGGTGTGATTGCTACACAAACCTCAATGATGATGGCCATGATGATGCGCCGCTCAGCGGAGGTTTTGTCGTAGCGTAATCACGGTTCGATCGCAACGCCAGCCTCCGCGCCGCGGGGGTTTTTCGTGTCCGACGGAAACGAGGGGGAGCTCGATGCTTCTGTACGATGGTCCGCCGATCCGCGTGGAATACTTCACGGACTGCATCAACACCGGGCGCGAGGGACGCAACGCCGAAGCCCGCATGGCGGGAGCGGTGTGGCGCGAGCTCGGAGCGCCCACGTCATTCGTCCCGATGCAGTACCCAAGCGACGGCTTCGAGGCAGCGATGACGCTGGTCGACATCGCCGACGAAGACCGGGAGAGCTCGCTGCAGCCCCGCCAGGGCCGCACGATCATTCTGGGCAACGCCGCCCCGCGCGCGACGACGTTCGGCCAGTTCCCCAACGGCCGGGAGTTCGTCTGGTGCGAGATCGGCGACACGTTCGGGCTCTTCACGCTCCCCAATCGATTCCTGTCGCTGGCCCACCGGCTCGGGCTGGTGCAGAAGGTGTATGTCCTCAACGCCCCCAAGGTGGCGGAGTGGGGGATGCGCCAGGGCTACGTGACGCCCGAACAGGCCGCGGACATGGTGGATACGCCGTTCCGGGGGGCCAAGTTTGGCGCGCGAGCGGCGGGCTGGGTTCTCCAGCATCGGCACGAGGTGCCCCACGAGCGAGTACTCAACCTCGGCACGCCATCACCGCCGGCCGGTCTCGTTGCCCGCATCGACACTGAAGGCTTCGGCAACGCCTTCCTGGACGTACTGCCGGGCGATGTCGGCTTCACGGTGGGTGGACGGCTCCAGCTCGCCATCGACACGTGGGTGAACTGCTACGCGGGGTTGTCCGACATCCCACCGGGCGAGGTCGGCATAGTGCCCAGCAGCTCCGGCTACGGACGCGACCGGTTCCTGATGGCCGCCCTTCAGGGCGGCAGCCTCGAGAAGCACTTCGGCCTCGAGGTTGGCGACCCGTTCCTCGACCCGTCAATGTTCGCGCGCACTCTCGTGCGCGCCTGATCCCCTCCGCTACCCCGTCTACGACTACGGCATCCCACCTACCGGGAAGAGACCGCAGCCGTAGGCAGGGCTCTTCATTTTTGGCTTTGGAAAAAGAAAACGGACCGCACCCGGTCCGTTCCTAGATAGTCTTTGAAGTCTCGACTATTTGATACCTGCAGTACCCGTGCCAAAAGGAGCAAACTCTACCTTTTGTGCTTTGATCGCGGCTCCACCCCGACTATCTGGTCTCTTTGTAGCATGAGCGGAATGCAGGCGTCAACTATTGCAGCTCCAGCAGATCCCACTCAATTCGATTTGATGGCCCTCGAGCCCGAAATGGCGCTTCTGCGCCAGTCGTTCGAGCTGGTTGGCGATGGCCGGCTCGAAGAAGCCGAAGCGCCGGCCGCAGGTTGTGCAGACCAGGTAGTAATGGCGCTGTATGTGCGGTGGGCTGAGTTCGACTTGGCCGTCTGGTAAGCGCCGGGCTACATTTATATGAACGAATAGCTCAACCGTGCGATAAATTGTGCGCTGGCTGACCCTACCGGCTAGAATATTGACGAGGTGCGCGACAGAGCAGGGCCCAGACCTCAAGAGTGTTTCATAAACCTCATTGCGAGGGCCGGTCCAGCTAATATGCCGGCGAGTAAATTCAGCATGAAGGCTATTAATAGGCCACATAGTTTGTGAGCATACCTTATTTTTGACAATTTTTGTCAAAAATCGGCGATGCAATCGGAGCTACGCTCCCCATAGCAGATTTAGAATAGTACTAACATTTGCTGCAAGGTATCTGGTATTATCGTCGATGGTTTGCACCCGCAGCCATCGATCCACGAGGGGAGCCACATTGCCACACCGGGCGCACAGCGGATTCGTGGTACTCACTTGTGCTGACTGGGCGAATACGTCCCGGTTCGGCCACGTACTTGAGACGGCCTGGCATGGCTTAACGCGCCGGCATAGTCGTATCCGTGAGCTCGTCACCTTCGTGAAGCAGCATCCGGCAAACCCATCCAAAATCGACCCACACATCATCCGCAACGAGGGCCCGATCGAGATCATCGCCCAGCCGCCACGGCTGATGGCACTGACAGTCCTGAACCCGACGGTGCTCGGGCCGAACGCCTGGGTGCTTGTGATCGACATTCACTCCGATTGTGCCGGGTTCTCGGCGGCCCATCCGGAGCACCACGGCGACCAGTACCAGGCCCAGCGCGATCTGACGCTCCGGCATGTCCAGCGGGTGGCCGACACCTTGGCGGTGAACAACGGTCATCCGATGATGGTCATCGTCAACTACACCTGGTTCGACTCGCATCGAACGGTGCTGCGAGCGGAAAGGCTTTGCACAGTGCCGAGCCGACCGCATCTGTTCGACGACGGCTGGGTCACCAGCGCTCCGCCGGCGATGGCGGATTTGTTCCGACAAGTTTACGCCGACGCCGCGTAGACCCCTCACCCACCCCACTCGTCTGTCTGCAGTGATGCGGACGGGCCGCGAGCCAAGGAGGTGGGTTTTCGCGTTAGTGGAGCGGTCGATCAGTGAAAATGGTGAGATGGGGAACGGCCTTGAGAGCCTGCGCCGGCTGCTCGGCGATGGGCAGGTCGGTTTCGAGACGGTCGAGCACCGGCCACTTGGCCTCGCCGGCGGCGTACGCCACGGCTTCATTGAGGTGCTTGAGCGCTCGGGGCGTGGTGGTGAGGCGCTGGTACTGGCCTCCGTCGTACGCGCAGACGAGGCCCGGTGCGGTGACGGCCGGGCTGTGAGGCAGAATGCCCGAAGTGTGGCCGTCGAGTCCGATACCGAGCAGGCCCAGCACGTGGTCGGCGGTGTCGAATTGGTCGGCAAGGAACTTGGCAAAGGCGGCGGCCGTGTCGGACTCGGACGCGCCGGTGAGCACGGGGTGCAGCGTGGCGCCAGGAAGCTTGAGGCCGGCGACTTCAAGCTGGTGCCAATTGGAGTCGGCATGGCCGGGCGGGCCGTAGCGTTCGTCGATGAGGCTGACGGTGAGGCTGCTCAGATCATGGCCGCTCAGAAGCGATGCCGTGGCCACGGCCGTGGCGATGCCCGACCCGCCCGAAAGCAGCCATAGCACACTGCGGCCGTCGGCGAGTTGGGCGAGGATTTTGGCGGCCAGATACGCCGCGACGGGCTGAGGCGAGGAGGCAGGAATGAATTCGAGCTGCATGCGGTTATTTGGCCGGCTTACTGTCGATGTTCACCAGCCAGTTGATGCCATATTTATCCTTGAGCATGCCAAAAACATCGCCCCACATCTGCTTTTCGAGCGGCATGGTGACATGGCCGTCTTCGCTGAGTGCCTTGAAGTAGCCGGTGAGCTTCTCGTGATCGTCGCCGGACAGACTGAGGCTGACGTTATCGCCGAAGTTCACCGTGCCGCCGGGCATCCCTTCGGAAGCCATAATGGTGAGGTCATCGCTGGTAAGCGCAGCGTGCATAATTTTGTCGGCGTAGCCTTCGGGCGGGTTGGGGAAGTCGCCAAAGGTGCTCAGATCGAGCTTGCCGCCAAAAACGGTGTGATAAAATTCCATCACTTCTTTGGTGTTGCCGTTGAAGGTAAGATAGGGGTTTAATTTGACGCTCATGGCTTGGGCTCCTTGTTTGCTAGGGCATGATCCCACGCTATGACGGGGCGGCGCAATGGTGATTTTGTGCTATAGTGATTTTACATAAGGCTTCGGCCTCCGAGGACTCCCTTAGCCGGGGGTCCGATTTAATTCCCGAAGCATCATCCGAGCTAGCCTCACCTGGATTTGAAAATAATTTGATGCGGCCAGCACGTAGAGCTTCCGCACAAGCCGCCGCGCATCGATAGCTCGTTGTTGAGTCACTAATGCCGAATACTTGGTGCTTTCGTACTAAGCGGCACGGCCCAGAGCATATGACGTCCGAATTGTTGCATGATCAGAACCGGCCTTAGGAATGTTGTCGTGTCGCCATTTTGCTCGCGCCCCACGTTGATACCCAAACGTGCATACCAAACTTCGCGCGGGCTACTAAACAAGATGGCTTCCGGAGCATCATTTAGTTGCTCCATTTGAGCGGTCCATGACTGGAATAACTCGCTTCTCATATCTGAATCCTATCATAAAATCGAACAAAATGCGAACATATCAGTGCCCGCCCTCCACGCGGAAGCCGAGTTTTTTGAGCTGCATGGCTAGCGACGCTTCCATGGCTTCGGCCTGGGGCTGGGAGCGCACGCGCGGGAGGTGGGCGAAGAGATCGCGGCGCAGACGGCCGCGGGCACCACGCTTGAAGGGACGGGCAGCGTGGAAGGCCGCGAAGCCGGTGTTGTGCTGGGCGAGGCGCTCCTCGGGGAGGTACCAGGTTTGGCCGACGTAGACGTAGTTGGGGTTGCGGTCGAGCTCGATCACATAGACGCCGAAGGTGCGGGCCTCGGTGATGCGGCGGAGGCTGGTGATGAGGTCGAAGCCGAATTCGAAGTCGTCGCGGTGGCGGCTGAGGTAGTCGTCGAACACGTCGTAGCGATAGAGGCGCTGGGGCACGATCTGGTCGGGCGGGTCGAAGAGGTAGTCGAGGAGGATGGGCTTTTGGGCCCGCACAAAGGCTATGACCTGCGCGCGCCAGGCGGCGTCGGTGTGGGTGGTGCGGATGAGTTCGGCGGCCATATCTTGATTATGAACTATTACGGAACCTTGCAATTAAATTATTTTTATGTTATAAAATAGCGGTCCGCACAACTTCGAGCACTCCATTGGAGAGTGATTTTTCCGTGACCGAACGTTCTCGTGGGGGTATACGTGTCATCGAGACCGAACTCGTATCCGCTAGCGAAGGTCCGTCCTTCATACTGCGTTCCAATATGGAGGGCGCGAAGGATGACCTCCGGCGTGTACGAGAGGTATACATGCTCAGGCTGAAGGCATGGGGAATTCTCCCGCCCGAGGCGCGGCGACGCACTGTTGCCGGGCTGGTGATCCAAATGCTCGATGAGGTCCTCGGCAACGAGGTGATGCACGCCTGGGACATCTACCGCACAAATCCAGGCTGCTCGTCCCATGACTTCCAGGACGCCTGCCAGCAGCTGCTTGCTTGCCGCGGGATCGAAATGACCCCCGGCAAAGACTAAGGTTCACGGCACCGCGGATCTCCCGGCTACCGCCCCTGCGGGGAACGGTGGCCGGGGACCACCCGAACGCTCAAGTTGTTTGAGACTTGAGCCTTCAGGCGGTTATGATGGGGTCATGAAATCGCGCGCGCTTCGCTGGCTGTATGTTTATAGCTTCCTCGATGACTTTATTCTGATTTATCCGCTGTACCAGCTAATGTTTGTGGCGCACGGGTTGAGCGTGGCGCAGATATCGTGGCTGTTTGTGATTTGGTCGGCGGTGTCGATCGTAGTGGAAGTGCCGACGGGCGTGCTGGCGGACCGGTTCTCGCGCAAAAATTTGCTGGCTGTGGGGCAAGTGATACGGGCCGCGGGGTACGGGATGTGGCTGCTGGTGCCTAATTTTTGGGGCTACGCGGCCGGGTTCGTGCTGTGGGGGATCGGCGGGGCGCTGCATTCGGGCACGTACGAGGCGTTGGTGTTTGACGAACTGAAGCTCGTGGGGCAAGAGAAGCAATATGTGCGAGTGAACGGCCGGCTGGCGAGCGTGTTCTTGGTGGGCCAGTTGATAGCGGTAACGCTGGCGGCAGCGGCGATTGGGCTGGGATACAACGGCGTGCTGGTGCTGAGTATTGCCACGGTGCTCGTAACGGCCGTGGTGGCGTACAACATCCCGGAGGCGCCACGGCAGGAAGAAACGGCGGATACGGGGTACTTCGCGGAGCTGGCCGAGGGCGTCCGGGAAGCGGTGAAGAACCCGGCGGTGCTGCGGATTATTATGCTGAGCGGGTTTATTGTGGCGATTTTTGGATCGCTCGAAGAATACACGCCGATTTTCTTCCAGGCGGCTGGCGCGTCGCTGCAGACGGTACCGCTGTTGGAGGCCGCGCTCGTGCTCGTGACGGCTACGGCCAGCGCGCTGGCACACCGCGTGGAGCATTTGGGGACGCGGCTGTTTATGCTGCTATTGGCCGTCGCCGGGGTGTGTTTACTGGCGAGTGAGGGTGGACACGGCGCGGGTGGCATCGTGCTGGTGGTGGCGTTTTTTGGCCTGATGAAGCTTTTAGAGGTGATCTTCGATGGTCAGCTCCAACATTCCATCAAGGGCCGGATGCGCGCTACTATCACGTCGGTGGCGGGGTTTGGGGCGGAGTTATTGAGCATTGGGATTTATCTGGCGTTTGGCGCGGTGGCCGAGACGCGCGGAACGTTTGCGGCGTTTGGGGTGTTTGGGGCGGTGACGGTGCTGGTGGCAGTGGCGTATTTGGTGGTGGGCCGGCGGGTGTTTGCGGTGCGCTAAGATCGGATGCGCGTATGTATGAATGTCACAATGGCCTGGTAGTGCTGGGCGCAGACGAAGATGTTTACGAGGATGAGCCCCGGGAAAATAATGAAGTTTTCGACGAATTTGCCGGTGGCGATGCGCAGAGATTTGAGCGGTGGGAAGCCGAATTTTAATGGTATGGGCAGAAGCCACGGCACGCCTTCTTTGGTGAACGTGTCCATGACGAGGTGCGAGACTACCCCGATGAGAAAGGCTTTCCAGACGAGGTCGATATCGACGTGGGGCATGAGGGGATGGATGAAGACAAGCAGCCAGTGCGCCAGCCAGGCCAGCAGGGCGGCTCCGAGCAGCGAGTGCGTGAGAAACCGATGGCCGCCGAGCAGGCGGTCGGTGAAGCGGCCAAAGAGCTTGCCGATGGGCAGGTTGCGCCAGAAGGGGGCGGTGGGTTGGTCGATGTCGGGCGCGATGCCGCCGATTTGGTTGGCCAAGATGGCGACGAGCACGGTGGCGAGGGTGATGTTTTGCGGCAGCGGCGTAACGGCCACGGCAATGGCCAAGGCGGTGAAGGCGGCGGTGTCGTGGGTGCGTCCGGTCATAGCATTAGTAGTTTAGCACTCGTGAAATAATTGCGGCTTGCGAGCGAGCGAGGAGAACGACTTTGTTCTCCTCGCTCGCCCCGTCCCCGAACAGTCCTACCCCTCTGAAGGACCGGGCGGGGAGTCTAGGCGGCCGGCTTGGCGCCGGCGCCGGTGTGACCAGCCCTGGGCCAGCGCACGTCGTACGCCCAGCCCAGCTGCTCGAACCAGGCGATCAGCCGTGCCGAGATGTCGAGCTGGCCGCGCCCCACGCCGTGTCGGGCGCAGGTTTGATCGGCGTGGTGCGAGTTGTGCCAGCTTTCGCCGAAGCTCACGATCGCCAGCGGCCAGAAGTTGGTGGACTTGTCGCGAACCGGGAACGGACGCTCGCCGATGACATGGCAGACCGAGTTGACCGACCAGGTGATGTGGTGCAGGAAGCTGATCCGTACCAGACTGGCCCAGAAGAAGGCGGTGAGCGCGCCCTGCCAGCTTTGCGACCACAGCCCGCCGATGAGCGCCGGGCCAAACAGCGTCACCGCCAGCCACAGCGGGAACTGGTGGTCGACGCGGGCGATGTCCTTGTCGGCCAGTAGGTCGGGGGTGAAGCGCTCTTCGTTGGTGCGCTCGCGGTTGAACAGCCAGCCGATGTGCGCGTAGGCCATGCCCTTGGCGACGGCCCGGGCACTGGTACCGAAGCGCCAGGGCGAGTGCGGGTCGCCGTCGCGGTCGGCGTGGGCGTGGTGACGACGGTGGTCGGCCACCCAGCGGATGGGCGAACCTTGCACGGCCAGGCTGCCGGCGATCGCCAGCGCCACGCGCAGCCACCGCTGGGCCTTGAAGGCGCCGTGGGTGAGGTAGCGGTGGAAGCCGACGGTGACGCCGAGCCCTGAGATCACGTAGAACGTGAGCGCGAGCGCGATGTCGCGGGCGCCGAGCCCCCAGCCCCAGGCCACCGGGATGGCGGCCATGAGGGCGATGAATGGACCAAGCACGAGGACCCATAGGATGGCCTGCTCGTAGTTCGGCCGCTTGCCATCAATTTCGGGCTTGACGCCCGGGGGATCAGAGGTGGATTGGGTTGTCATGGAGGTCCCTTCGGGCCGGGGACGTACGTTTCGGCAACGATTTGCCGAAGCCTCTTCATAATAGCAGTTTGGGCGTCGAATTATTGCCTAACGAGGCCAAATCTGTTACCATGCCTGGGAAATGACGAGCAAAGCTGAGAACAAGCAAGAGCGTGGTGTGCCCGCAAACGAGGCCTCGACCTTGGCGTTGCTGCTAGCGATGGCCGATACGACCTGGCGGATGTTTACGCCGCCGGCGCTGCTGGTAGCGGGCGGGATTTGGTTTGACCTGCACCAGGGCACCAAGCCGTGGGTTACGATCGTGGCGGCGGCGGTGGGTCTGAGCCTGTCGGTGTTGCTGGTGCGCAGCCAACTGAGGAAAACGGCATGAATCTGTGGCTAGCCGAAGGTCCGCATGTGAGTCTGCCCGCGGAGCATTTGTTTGATATTGGGCCGATTCATATTCTGAACTCGATGGCGCTGGGTGTATTGGGCACGGCAGTGGTGCTGGCGCTGTTTTTCTACACGCGCAAAAAGGTGGAGCAGCGTAAACACACTCGCCTGTCGGTGGCGGTGCTGTGGCTGTTTGAGATTTTGCTCGGGACGGTCGAGGAAGTACTCGGCGACCGCAAAATGGCCGTCAGGCTGGCGCCGCTGGCCATCACGATGTTTGTGGTGATCTGGATCAACAACTGGTTTGGCCTGCTGCCGTTCGTGGGGCCGCTGACGTATCACGGCGAGCCGTTTTTCCGCGGACTGGCGACCGACCTGAACTTCACAGCCGCACTAGCGGTGATTACGATGGTGACGGCGCAGATTTGGGCGATCCGGGCGCACGGATTTTTTGGCAACCTGGGGCGGTATTTCGCCAATCCCTTCACTAATCCGATGGGCGTGTTTGAGGGCTTTCTGGAAATTATCGCAGAGTTTTCGCGCCTGATTTCGCTGGCTATGCGGCTGTTTGGTAATATCTTTGGCGGTGAGGTACTGCTGGCGGTAATGGGCTTCATTAGTGCTTATGCGGCGCCGGTGGCTTTGCCGCCGTTTTTGTTCCTGGAGCTGTTCGTGGGCGCTATTCAAGCCTACGTGTTCTTCATGCTCACCGTTGTTTTTGTCTCGCTGGGCATAGCCCGCCACCATGAACCTGCCACCTCCGATGATGCTTCAACCATCAAAGAGGCGGCGCCGGCCTAAGTGTTACACGCTCATGAGAGCGCACTTCGTGCTGCTCTGGCCCTGGGCCGGAGGCGAACGGATTGCATCATCATGAGTATGTAACTCAGGTTTGGTAGAAACACTACATTAAATTTAAGGAGCAATCTTTACATGGATTCCCTCGCATTTGGTCTGACATATTCAATCGCCGGCGGCTTGGCTGCTGTGGGCCTCGGCCTCGTCGGCGCGGCTGCGGTCGGCGCAGTCGGCCGTAACCCCGACGCCCTCGGCAAGATCCGCACCATGATGATCCTGGCCATGGGTTTTGTGGACGCGCTGGCCATCATCGGCCTCGTGGTCGCGCTGATCATTAAGTTCCTGAAATAAGGTAACAACGCATGATATTTCTAGCTGAAAGCGGAGGTATCGGCAGCCTGTTCACGGCCCTGGGGCTGAATGTGCAGTCGTTGGTACTCAATACGCTGGCTTTCCTGGTGATCGTTTGGGTCCTGGGTAAGTTTGTGTACCCCTCGCTCATCAAGGCGCTCGACGCCAAAAAAGACGAGCTGGAGGCGGCGGTGCGGCTGGAGCGTGAGGCCAAAGAAGCGCTTGAGCAAGCCTCAAAGCAGGCTCAGGGCGTAGTGGCGGAAGCGCGAGCCTCGGCGGCCGAGATTTTGGACAGCGCCAAGGCCGATGCGACGGCCCAAATCGAAACGGCCCGCACCCGTGCAACCGAGCAGGGCGAACGGCTGCTGGCCGAGGCCAAGGAGCAGGTGGAGCGCGATGTGCTCGCCGCTCGCCGTGAGCTCAAGGCCGAAACGGCCAAGCTGGTGGCCGGCGCCACGGCTGCGGTGCTCGGCGAGAAGCTCGATAGCGAGCACGACCGCACCTTGATCGCCCGCTCGCTGGAGGGCAAATAGCCATGGCCAGCCGCTTCGACGTCGCGGGATATGTGGCTGAGCACCTCGGCGCTGACCGCCGCCAGACCGTGCAGGCTGCGGCCGCCTGGCTGGTGGACCATGGCCAGAGCCGCGGGGCCCGCTACTTGGCGCGCGATGTGGCGGGCGTGCTGGCGGCCGGCGGCTACGTGCAGGCGCGCGTGGTGACGGCCCGGCCCTTGAGCGCTGAGGCTCGCAGCCATGTGGAGGCTTACGTGAAGCAGGCCACCGGAGTCCGCGAATTGGAACTCGAAACCGCAATCGATCCAGCGTTGATCGGCGGTATTATTATTGAAACTCCCGGCCAGGCCTTGGATGCCTCGGTCAAAACCAAGCTGGCCCGCTACGTAACCGCGGCGGGCGACAGAAAGGAAGCTAGCGTATGAGCGATCTCAACGTCAAAGAATTAAGCAGCGAGCTTCAGGCTGCCATCGAGGGTCTGCGTTCTACCGAGAATTTGCAGGAAACCGGCGTGGTGACGCGTGTGGCCGACGGTGTGGTGTGGGTGTATGGCCTGCGCGGCGCCGGCTATAGTGAAGTGCTCGAGGTAGAAACCGACAGTGGCGTGCCGGCCCGAGCGTTCGCACTCAACCTCAACGAAGACGAAGTGGGCGCGGTGCTGCTCGACAGCGAGACTGGCGTGCGCGCTGGGGCGCAGGTGAAACTGAGCGGCCGCATTTTGGAAGTGCCGATCGGCCAAGAGCTGCTCGGCCGCGTGGTTGACCCGCTGGGCCGACCGATTGATGGCCTCGGCGAGATCAAAACCAGCCAGACCGGCCTCATCGAGCGGCCGGCGCCGGGCGTGATGGCGCGCAAGAGCGTGCACGAGCCCCTGGCGACCGGTCTCATTGCCATCGACGCCCTCGTGCCGATCGGCCGCGGCCAGCGCGAGCTCATCATTGGTGATCGTCAAACGGGCAAGACGGCCATCGCGATCGACACCATGATCAACCAGGCTCGTCAGAAAACCGGCGTGGTAAACATCTACGTGGCCATCGGGCAGAAGTTCAGCAAAGTCGCGGCATTAGTGGAGAGACTAAAAAGCGAAGGCGTGATGGACCAGACCATCGTGGTGGCTACGAGCCCGAGTGATCCGGCGGCGCTGTTGTACCTGGCGCCCTACGCGGGCACGGCCATGGGCGAATATTTCCGCGACAACAAGCAACATGCGCTCATTATTTATGACGACCTCTCCAAGCACGCGGTGGCCTACCGCCAGATGAGTTTGCTGCTGCGGCGTCCCCCGGGCCGCGAGGCTTACCCCGGCGACGTATTCTACCTGCACTCGCGCCTGCTGGAACGCTCGGCTAAGCTCAGCGACGACCTGGGCGCGGGATCGCTGACGGCCTTGCCGATCATTGAGACCCAGGCCGGCGACATTTCGGCCTACATTCCGACGAACGTGATTTCGATCACCGACGGGCAGATTTTCATGGAGTCGAACCTGTTTTACCAGGGTATTCGGCCGGCCATTTCGGTTGGTTTGAGCGTGAGCCGCGTGGGTGGTAGCGCCCAGACCAAGGCCACCAAGAGCGTGGCGGGTAGCTTGCGCGTGGAGCTGGCGCAGTTCCGCGAACTGGCGGCGTTCTCGCAGTTTGCCTCGGACCTCGACGAAGACACCAAGCGCCAGATCGACCGCGGCCGGCTGCTCACCGAAATTCTGAAGCAGAAGCAATACTCGCCACTGAGCGTGGCCGAGCAGGTTATCATGCTGCTGGCAGCCACCAAAGGTGCTTTCGACCAGATGCCGACCGACAAGGTGAATGCGGCGGTGCACGATTTGCTCAGCCGCATGAAGCAGCACCACGCCAAAGTGGTGGAGACCCTCAATGAGGGCGCCAAGCCAACGGACGAAACCGTGGCGGCGGTGGTGAAGGTGGCCGAGGAAGTCGCCAAATCGTTTAAGGTAAAGGCTTAGGCGCGTCATGGCATCCTTGCAGATCATTAATCGGCGCATCCGCTCGGTGAAGAACACCCGCCAGATCACCAAGGCCATGCAGATGGTGGCGGCGAGCAAATTGCGGCGCGCCCAGACGGCGGCCACGGGCCCGCAGCTGTACACGCAGGCGGCGCGCGAGTTGCTGCACAATCTGGGCGCCCAGAGCGTGGCGACCACACATCCGCTGTTTGCGGTGCGGCCGGTGAAGCGCGAGCTGGCGATTCTGGTGGCCGGCGACCGGGGCATGGCCGGCGGGTACAATGGCAACGTGGTGCGGGCGCTCGGCCGGCACATTCGCGAGACGCCAACGGCCGAGCATTTGGCGATCGCCATCGGCAAGCGCGCGGCTCTGAGCGTGGCGCGGGCCCGCGATGTGGAGCAGGTGGGTAGCTACGACATTGACGTACCGGATAAAGCCACGAACATCGTAATCCCGGTGCTCGAGCAGATCACGGGCATGTTTGAGCGCGGCGAGATCGACGCGGTGCACATTGTGGCTACTGACTTCGTGTCGACGGTGAGCCAAACGGTGAGCGTGCGGCAGCTGCTGCCGATCACGCCGCCCGAAAAGGCCGGCGCGCCTACCGAGAGCGCGATGGAACCGTCACCCGAGGAGCTCATTGGCCTGGTGGTGCGGCGCGTGCTGGAGGCCGAGGTGCTGCAGGCGGTGCTCGAGGCCCGGGCCAGCGAGGAAGCCTCGCGCATGCTAGCCATGATGAACGCCTCGGACAACGCCTCGGACATCATCGGCGACCTCACCTTGGTATATAACAACGAACGACAGTCTAAAATTACGCAAGAGATCTCGGAGATTTCCGCCGGGGCAGAAGCGATAGCGAAATCATAGGAGAACTATATGGCAACTGACACGAAACAATTAGGCAAGATTATCCAGGTGGTCGGCGTGGTGATCGACGCGGAGTTTGAGGGCGGCAAGCTGCCGGCCATTTACGACGCGCTCGAAATCGATCACGACGGCCGCAAGCTGGTGCTCGAGGTGGCTCAGCACCTGAGCGAAACCACGGTGCGGGCGATTGCGCTCAGCTCCACCGACGGACTCAGCCGTGGCACTGAAGTGCGCGGCACGGGTGCGCCGATTAGCGTGCCGGTGGGCGACGCGACTTTGGGGCGCATGTTTAACGTGATCGGCGAGGCCATCGACGGCAAGCCGGCGCTCAAGGACCCGCAGCTGGCGCCGATTCACCGCGAACCGCCGTCGCTCGAGGAGCAGAGCGGCAAGATCGAGATCCTGGAAACGGGTATCAAGGTCATTGACCTGATCGCGCCGATGGCCAAGGGTGGCAAGGTGGGCCTGTTCGGTGGCGCGGGCGTGGGTAAAACCGTGCTCATCACCGAGCTCATCAACAACATCGCCAAGTTCCACAGCGGCAACTCGGTGTTTGCCGGCGTGGGCGAGCGCACGCGCGAGGGCAACGACCTGTACCACGAAATGGCCGAAAGCGGTGTGCTCGACAAGACCAGTCTGGTGTTTGGCCAGATGAACGAACCGCCGGGGGCGCGGCTGCGCGTGGCGCTTTCGGGCCTGGCGCTGGCCGAGGGCTTCCGCGACCAAGGCCGCGACGTGCTGCTGTTTGTAGACAACATTTTCCGCTTCACGCAGGCGGGTTCGGAGGTGTCGGCGCTGCTCGGCCGCCTGCCCAGCGCGGTGGGTTACCAGCCCAACTTGCAGCAGGAGATGGGCGCACTGCAAGAGCGCATCACCTCGACCAAGACGGGCTCCATCACCTCGGTGCAGGCCGTGTTCGTGCCGGCCGACGACCTCACCGACCCAGCGCCGGCCACCACGTTTGCGCACCTCGACTCGACCATCGTGCTCAACCGCGCGCTCACCGAGCTGGGTCTGTACCCGGCCGTGGACCCGCTCGACTCCAGCTCGACCATTTTGGACCCGGCCATGGTCGGCGACGACCACTACAACACCGCCCGCGACGTGCAGCGCATGCTCCAGCGCTACAAAGACCTGCAAGACATCATCGCGATCCTCGGCATGGACGAGCTCAGCGACGAAGACAAAAAGACCGTGGACCGCGCCCGCCGTTTGCAGCGATTCCTGACGCAGCCGTTCCACGTGGCCGAAGTGTTCCTGAACACGCCCGGCAAGTATGTGAAGCTCGAAGACACCATCAAGGGCGCGCGCGAGATTCTCGACGGCAAGCACGATGAGCTGCCGGAAAGCGCCTTCTATATGAAGGGTGGGATTGAGGAAGTTGTGGCTTTGCATAAGGAAAAAGATGCTAAAGAGAAGGTAGCCAAGTAGTTTCTATGCTCTGCTACGAATCAAACTCTTGGCTTCTCAGCGAACTCTCCCCTACTCTTCCTTCGAAGCTCAGGGTTGTCACGCGCTTCGTGCGCCAAGAGTTTGATCCTTCGCTCTACCTCATTGCTTTACTGGGAGAAAATTTGTGAGCTCCATGAAATTCGAACTACTCACGCTTTCCGGGGCTAAATTCCAAGGCGAAGCCGAGGAAGTGCAGCTCACCACTACCAGCGGCCAAATGGGCGTACTCCCCCACCACGAGCCGCTTGTGGCACAGGTGGTGCCGGGTGCGGTGACGGTGCGCACCGGCAAAGGTGCACCCGAGGTGTTTGCGACGTACGGCGGTTTGCTCGAAGTCACAGCCGATCACGTGCGGCTACTGGCCGACGAAGCCGACCACGAATCCGAGCTAGTGGCCGAAGAAATCGAAGCCGCGCTGGCCGAAGCCAAAGAGATGCGCGACAAAGCCAAGGACAAGACCGAGCTGGCCAATGCCCAGCAAATGATCGACCGCAGCCAGGTGCGGCTGGGCGTGGCGCGCATGCGGCGGACGCATCACCGGGAGCGTCCCCCGCAGGGTTAGTTTCCTACAATTTGATGGATTTAAAACCGGAGTTACTTCCGGTTTTTTTCATTTTCTCAATCTCTGTTTCGGATATCCTAATAATTTCACTTAAAACACGACTAAAACCGGTTTGATCACGCTCCGACAGTTTTTTGTCTGGTTCTGATTGGCCCTCGAATGGGATTGTTATGAGCGTTATGTCGCCACGAGTGCTTGATTCTACACTGTCCCTCAGGGCAATTACTCTACTCAGCGTTTCGGGTTCGAATAAACCACTATAGCGGTCAATATATAAGTCCAAAGCTGCTAAGGTTTGCTGTATGTAGCGCAGCATTTCTGCAAAGTTCTTGTACGTAACTTTTGTCATGTCAACATGTTGTAGCTGGAGGTAACTGATCATGTACATTTTTTGCATGAGACTAGTTAACAAGCTGATCTCTGCTTCATTTGCATCAACTAGTGCGTATGCATCCACATTTAAGTGATCTCTTAATTCGTAACTAATGGTTCCTAAAAGGCTTCCGAGCTCGCCTTCAATCCGCCTCAGGCCTTTTGCAGGTTGGTCGCCATACCGCTGGCGTTCGTATCTATCTAGCAGCTTATTAACTATGGAGACGGAAAGGCCGAGAATAAAAAAATCAGTTCCCAGGTTAACGAATATCGAGTTCAAAATATTTGGCGCCGTAAGACATGCAAGTAGGAAGCACAATATTGCTAGCTCGGACCCAATATAAAATGCCCTCTTAATAAGGGATTCGCTTATTTTTCCCATAAGTGATTGTAGCATCAGGCTATGGTAATAATTTTAGCTAGGCGTGAAGGTTGGTTCACCGGTCAGAGACTTAATAATGTTCTGAAATTATCCATTTCCTCGCCCGAAGGTTGGTACAGCTCTGAGACATTCAACTTGAACATTGGTGTCTTAAATATTTCTTTTAACTTCTGTCTCTCAACATCGTCTATACCAAATGCTCTTACCCCGGTTTGATCATGATATTTTATATTCAAGTTGTTAATAAATTCCCTGTCCTTCTCCTCAGGCAGCTTATCCGCTGATTCTTTTAGGGCCTTGAGTAGTGGAGTGGGCGATAGTAGATCCTCTATGGCGCACTTTTCACTATAATTTTCGTCTTTGCTGACAATTTTAATCTCTCCATTTTTATCGCGGCTAATTCGTTTTAAGTTTACTTCACCATTATCCTTTAGCTCTGCGGCCTTTTCTGGATCTGTGTCTATAAGAAAAACAATATTTGACGGTTTTTTATCGGCTCTAAAGTAGTAATCCGAGAATATTTTAAATAGCCTAATTACCTCGTCGCGGCCACGAAGGGGGATGATCTTATGTTTGTCAAAATGGATCTCGATATAATTTTTATCTGTCGGGCCCTCGCAAAGAACAAATTTTGTATGAGAATCACTCTCTGCCCAAGTTCCGAGCGACGATAGAAAATCAAACATCATTCTCATTTCATACGGAGCCTTTTGCTGGGCGTCTTTATCAAGAAAATCTTGAATTTTACTCGCGACTATACTTCTTCCACTCTCGGAGTCCTTCATAAGAACTGCGCAACCATGAATTAACTGGGCTATCCAGCCATACCAGTGAGTAGTAAACGCAATACTAGGCCCCTCTTGAGTGAGGCCTCTCAGCTTATCGAATTGCTGTATTCTCGACCCTGCGTCGACAGAAATTTCAGGTTCATCAATCGCAAGTATCAGTTTTTCTCTCTCCTGAGGTTCGAGATTGCCGATCATAACGATAATAAAGTCGAGAAAAGCTCGTCGTCTCTGACCCGAGCTCATATCTGATATACCTATGTCTTTTGTACTAGTACGCTTTGTCAACTCACGGTTACTAAATAATGCTTGGGCGGCAAGCTCGCTAATCTGCTTTTCGGAAAGATTTGAGGAAACACCCGTTCTTAAATTCTTATAGTTATATCCCTCATCAACTGCCTGAAGCTTTTTAATGACATCTGTATTTAGGTATTCGATTACCATATCGTTTATATGGCTAGCTATGGTCGCTTGTTTACCCTTAACTTCTACCTTGGTCCCTTGGATTAATTTGGTAATTTCCCCCACTACGCCAGACCCCTTTATGAACTCAGTGGTCTTAGAGTTAATGTTGGTACCGCTGTCAATGTCGACTTCTGCACTTACATAAATGTATTTAAACGATGTAAGAATAAATTCCTTTACTTTTTCACCTAGCGCATCTGTCTTGGTGATCCTTCCATCAAAAAGGGGCGTAGCATTGTCTTGAAAGCGCATGCACGATATATAAACCTCCGTGCCCGAGGTATGGTATTCTTGATTTTTTGCGAGATCTTTAGAATTTTTCTTGAGCGCTTTTATCTCGTCGGCCGTAAAGTATTTTGCCAAGTCTGCATCGGTGCAGGCCACTATTGGTGCCACACCGCATTGATCTTTACCGGATTTTGTAATTTTATTCCGCACCCAGCCTTGGTCGGTGAAGAATGCGTTAAGCGCCTCAAAAACAGAGCTTTTCCCTACGCCATTTTCACCAATGAGGCCAACAAAATTTTCGCCACCAAAAAATAATGGCACTATCTGGATGGGTCCGTAACATTTAAAGTTTCTTAGGGCTACGGCTACGATTTTAATAACGAAGCTCCTGCGTATTCTAGATATATCTTACCCTTCTGACGGGTTTATGCCTATCGTGCTTATACGTATTTTAGTAAGGCTAACTTATTATGTTACTGTTCGAACCTAACTCTAAATCCAAAGGCAGGCGAACAAATCTGTGATAGTTTTCTTTAGTTCATTCCAATCATCGAAGTCTTTGTGCATGGTAAGCGTATTATACCAAACAAATACCGAAAACTCCTCTCGTTTGTTATAATCACCCCATGTTAAAAATTGTGGCGGCTCAGCCGCTGGAACTTACTGATGAGCAGAAGGCTCGGCTGGAGAAGCTGGGTGAGGTGACGTATTTTGATACGCGCGCGAGTACGGCCGATGAGTGGCTGGAGCGGGTGCGGGGGTTTGACGTGATTTGCACGGGGACGTTTGGGGTGCGCGAGAAGTCGGAGGAGTTGCGGGACACGTTTGTGTCGCTGCCGCTCGTGGGGGTGGGCTGGGCGCGGCCCGGGGTTTTGAAGGAGCGTGGTGTGGTGATTTCGAACAGCCCAGGATGCAACCGGTACGCGGTGGCGGAATGGATTGTGGGGATGCTGCTTACTGCGATGCGGCATTTGGACGCGTATCTGAACGTGCGGGAGCTGCCGTTTGGGCAGTTGCCGGCCTCGGGGATGGGGTTTGGCGATAAGCAGGTGACGATTTTGGGGCACGGGAATATTGGGACGATTGTGGGCGCGGCCTGCGCGGTGTTTGGGGCTCGGGTGCGGTATTTTCGGCGCGGGGATGATTTGGCGGCGAGCGTGAAGGGCGCGGATATTGTGGTGGACGCGTTGAGCGTAAATCCGGAGACGGATGATTTGTTGAACGGGGAGTTTTTTGGCGCATTGAAGCGGGGCGCGATTTTTGCAACGGTGTCGGCGGGCAGTATTGTGAATCTGGACGTGATGTTTCGCGCACTCGATGACGGCACGCTTCGCTGCGTGATCCACGACGCGCAAACGCCGGGTGATACGGCCGACCCGGTGTATCGGCGGCTGCGCGAGCACGAGCGGGTGTACGCGACGCCGCATATTGGGTATAACAGCGACGTGTCGCGGCACATGGGTAATGAAATGATGATTGAGAATATTGAAGCTTGGGTGGCAGGCAAACCGATTCACGTGGTGGGGTAGAAAAGGCTAGGCGCCGGTGGCCCCATGGGGCCACCGGCGCTGTCGCTCACCTCTGAGTTGCTGCCACGATCACCAGCTGGTCATCGCGCCAAGGTTGCCGGGGCTGCGCCAGTCGTTGGGCGTGACGTACGCCGCGAAGATCGGTACCGGCATCCCGGGCTCATGGATGGTGACCAGGAATGGGCCATCCACCTCGTAGTAGTTGTCGTCAGAGCGACCACCGAGGAGGGCTCCCATGGTCGTGACCTCCATGGCGCGGGCGCCGTACTCGTTCATGCCGAATCGCACTCGCTGGGCGGCCTGCGCGACCTCCCAGTACTCGCCCCCGACGGAGGTGGTGCGCAGGCCTTCGAGCCATGCGACGTCCGGGTATTCCTGCAGCTTGACCATCGGGACGACCGCGCCCTGGTACGAGCTGTCGACCGGTGGATCGATCTCGAAGTTGACCAGCCGGCGTCCTTCCTCCATGAGGTCGAACACCGAGCTGGGCGCCGAGCGCACCACCTGCAGCCTGAGCTCTAGGTTGTTCTGGCCTGGGACCCTCACCACCGGCTCACCGCCGGCGACGGGCACCACCAGACAGTTCTGGCCGGACCCCTTGAGCTGGAAGGCCGGGTAGCTGGCGCCCGCGACGAGGAGGCTGCGCCTCGTGGCGGGCGACAACCAGTCGATCTGAACGTTGAGCACACCGGCCATACCGAACTCACTGTTACCGGGTTCCCAAGCCGGCAGCTGCAGGTCGGAGAAACCGGCGGCCGCCAGCTGGTTGTTGATCTCCTCGGCGGTCAGGGCCGCGAACGCCTGCACGAACTGCTCCAGGAAGGGCAGCTCGTTGACATACGGTGGCAAGGTGCCGAGCAGGTGGTTTTGCATCGCATTCACCGACTCGCTCAGTGGGCGGCCGGTGACCGGCTGGGCCGCCTCGAGGCACCCGGCGATAGTGAGGGGGCTGAAGGTGAGACTCATGTCTCCTCCAAACTGGATCAGAAGCGGGACTGCAATATAATACAATAAATATTAATAAACTTCAACGACTTGAACTTTTGGCATAATTATGCCATTATAGAGCTTCGAGGTGTACTTTCCCAACGCTGTGGTTTGGAGGATCAATGACTCGTCGCCTTCCCGCTCCACTCCCCCACTTGATCGCACTGGCTATGCTGGTGCTCATGTTTTTCTGCCTGACTCCCCTCCTGCAGGTGGTCTGGGTGGTCGCGATAATGGTTAGCGTGGTATAGCCCCCTCAAAACAAAACCTGCATTTATTTCGAGATTTTGTTACGCTTAATTGCAAATGCGTAAAACAAATATCACCAACGAAGAAAAGATTCTTTTAAAGGAATATGCCAAAACCTCCCCACTCATCCTCATA
>DATKIP010000082.1 GCA_035544015.1 Candidatus Saccharimonadia bacterium | reverse complement strand
ACCCGAAAACCAGACAAAACACGACATACCAAGAAGACTCTGTCGTGGTTTCGGCAATTCTTTGAGGCTCTGGAGAGGGAAATGTTGCAACCAGCCTGTCAGGTGATTACGGGAGGGTGAGCAAGTGAGGGTGGGTCAGATTATGACATGCAAAACCCACCCGTAGCCATCTTTAATAAATTTTATTACAATCGGTCCATGCCAAAATCATCTCCCGAAACTCCAGATCCCTCAGGGGCCGAACAGTCCGACCCTGTGATCGAACTCCTGAAAGAGGTGTTGCAAGAAGCAGGCCCAGCCAGACCTCAAATCGGCCCGGCGGCTGAAGCTATGGCTGCCGCGCTCACCGCCGAACAGCTCGCCACCATCGAGGAGCGGGTTCGCGCCGACGCCGCCGCCCAGAACATTCCCGTAACTCCGAGTCTTTTTGCCGAACTAGGCGAGCCCTATCGAGCTCAAGCCAGCGCGCTCAAAACCGCCGGTGATCTCGAAGGTGCCACCCAGGTCTTGGCCGCATCCATGGCCCTTAATATCCTCGGTCGAAACCTTGGCGCCGCCCAGCGCGCTGAGCGCGCCCGAGCCGCCCGCGATCGCCTCAATCGAGCCTAAAGTCGGTTACACAAACGAATATCGCTGCCGTTCCGTAATGACACCCTGCAGCCGAATATCATGCGCCGCGGCCGCAATGCCGCGCGGCGCCAGCATCGCTTCGTACCCCAGCCCTATTCGTAAATTATTCCTATATAAAGCCAAAAAACGGTCGTAATATCCTCCTCCGTAACCCACTCGATGCCCCGTCGCGTCAAACCCCAGCAGGGGAACCAACATCAAATCCAGCGCCTCGTGCGCGCCCAGCAACGGGCCGCTCTCCGGCTCCGTGATGCCCCAATCGCTCTCGGCCAGCACCGTGTCCGGCCCCAGCCGCACCGCCTGCATCGCGCCGGCCTCCACCCGCGGCGCATACACCGCCACCCCGGGCCAAGTCGCCCAAATCCAGCGCACGAGTGGCCAGGTGTCGATCTCGCGCTGCCGCTCAATCGGCAAAAACACCATCACGCGCCGGTACTGCGCCCAATCCAATTCTTCCTGGCAGCGCGCCACGATCCGCCGGTCCAAAGCCGCCCGCGCTGCGCCATCGAGCCCCGCTCGCGCTGCCCGGCCCCGTTCTCGAATTACCAATTTACTATCCATTGGGCATCCCTTCCTCAGCCAACCAGCCGCTTGGTTGTTTAGCTAGGGGAGGGGAGAGTGCGCAGCGAACCGCGCACCCCCGCCCTTGTATTGTACTGTGTGCGCCGGCTCGGAGGAGGCCGTTAGATCATGCGCTCACCGACACCTGCCGAGCCGCCAGGTCGTAGGCGCCGCGCGCTTCCGCGAGCTGCGGCCGCGGGCCTAGCAGGGTGACGTTGGTCGAAGCCGGAACCGCCGGGATCGAGTTGCGTCCGTTGCGGAACAGGGGCGCGAGGCCCCCGCCGGCGGGATTGCACATCCACCCCGGCATCCTCGGCACCGCCGAGACGGCATTCCACTGCACGTACAGGTGACGCGCCTCGGTCGCAGCCGCAACCTGCCCCACCGCCGCGGCGAAGGGCTGGGTCATGAACCGCGCTACCTCCCCCGCGAAGGGGTCGCCGTTCCGCG
The DNA here is from genome assembly GCA_035544015.1 of Candidatus Saccharimonadia bacterium. Taxonomy (NCBI): domain Bacteria; phylum Candidatus Saccharimonadota; class Candidatus Saccharimonadia; species Candidatus Saccharimonadia bacterium. The sequence continues at coordinate 55,115 of DATKIP010000082.1, read as the reverse complement.
CCATCACGCCCAGGTGTGACACGAAGACCCGGACGGTCGACTGGTCTACGGCCTGGGCGAGAAGGTCTCGAGTGCGCTCGGGCACCTCCCAGTCGCGCGCCGCGAAAAAGCGCGCCCCGTTGACCCACCCCGGGTTGCCCAGCAGCTCCACCGACCGGTGCTGGCCGTTTTCCAGGAGGAACTGGGCGTACACCCCGGCCAAGGGGCTGACAGCGTGAATGACGTCGGCGATACCGACCTCCGTGGGGGCCGCGTCTTCATCGGACGCCCACGTCACGTTCCGCGGGCCGATCTTGAGCAGGGCCGTGGGCCCCGGGTTGGCGGTCTTGGTCGCGGCGACCAGGGTCTGGCGGTACAATTCCGCCTGCCCCCTCGCGCTCACGCCGGCGAGGGTCGCCAGGGTTGGCGAGACGGGCACGATGCTCAGTCCGTCCGGGCTTGGCATCGACCGGATCGTCTCGAAGTCGTGGTGAGACACGCCGATCACGCGAGCGGTGGTCCCGAGGAGGTCGGCCACCCGCTTCACGAGCGCGATGGTGTCTTCCCCCGGCTGTACCACGCCGGAGTGCGTCCGGCCGTCGTGGAACACGACATCCCAGTCGCGGCCACACACCGCCAGGCCCAGACCGGGCAGGGTGCCTTTGCGGGTAGATCCAGCATTCATGGTTGACCTCCGGGTCAGATTGCGACCGTAGCCGCGATGGATGAGGAATTGCCTCCGCCGAGCGATAAAGCCCGTGTTGGTCCCACTTGTGGGCAGCGGATCCGCGCAGCGCCCTCGTTAAAGAGTAGCCGCACAGACCTTTGCCCACAAAACCATCACCAATCAAAATTTGCACACAACAATATCAAGGACACGATGGCTAGGCACAAAGGCTTAACCACGGTTAGAAATACTACTCCCCCAGATAGTTAATTGTCAATAATTTCAAAAAATGGTCTAATAATACTCTACACCCGGGTGCGGTATATACTATCCCTATAGCAGGAGACCCTTACGACCGATCTCACCCACCAAGCTATCGCCGCCACTCGGCACTGCCTCACTGGCTGTGCCATTGGTGAGGTGCTCGGCATGGTGGTGTCCACGGCCCTCGGCCTCGGATCGGCCGCGTCCGTGGTGCTCTCCATCGTGCTCGCGTTCGTCTTCGGCTACTCGCTCACCCTCGCGCCGGTGCTCCGGGCCGGCGTCGGCTTCCGCCGCGCCCTGGCCGTCGCCTTCGCCGCCGACACCGTCTCCATCACGTCGATGGAGCTCATGGACAACGCCTTCATCCTCGCCGTCCCCGGCGCCATCAACGCCGGCCTCACCACCGCCCTGTTTTGGATCAGCCTGGTCGTTTCACTGGCCGTGGCCTTCGTGGTCACCGTGCCCGTCAATCGCTGGCTCATCGCCCGCGGTCTCGGCCACGCCGTGATGCACCAATACCACGATCACAGCTAGTGGTACCATAGATTCCATGGAGACCGAAAACACTCCCCACCCCGCCGACCGCACCGTAAAGGTGCTGCGTCTGCTCGTCGTCGCCGTTTGCGCCGCCATGCTGCTGATCGGCGCCGGCATTTTGTATGCCTACGCCTCCACCCCCGCGGTATTGCGCCACCCCACGCAAGCGCACTACCATTTTCGCCTCCAGCTACTCGTCGACGACCACGCCGTGAACTTCGCCGCCGACAAGTTCCAAACCGACTTCAACAAAGACAATTGCAGCGCCGCGCTCACCAAAGAACCCATTCACTTCCATGATGGGCTCGATCAATTCGTTCACATTCACTGGAACCACCTCACCGGCGGCATGGTACTCAAGCAGTATGGCTGGAATTTCATTGGCGGCACCGGTGGTATTCTCGGCTACCGCTTCGACCAACTCCCCAAAATCAGCGCTATCCCCATTCACGGCCACGCCCTGCCTACCGTCCCGGCCGGCACCCATTACTACGTCTACACCGGCGACAAAAACGGCCACGTGCTGCGCAATTGGAACGACTTTTTGCAGCAAGACCTGCGCGATTTCTTCAAGGGTACCCCGGTAGAGGGCGGCCAGCTGGCCAAGCTCAACGACGTTATCGGTAGCGTAGTGATCTTTGCCCAAAAAGACCCACCCACTTCCGGCCAAATCAAAGACCGCTTCAATCACCTCATCCATCTGCCCAAGTCCGCCTGCGCGGGCTAAATTCTACGGACCACACTTGCGTCGCCACTATTCCATTTTTTGGAATAGTGGTCCATCATCACCCGAAATAAACCTTAGCAAAGGCATAAATTTTCATGCATCTGAGTACTATTCCGAAAAATGGAATAGTTGGAGTATAGACGGTAAATCCCTGTATCATGGCCACCATGAACGAGCTCATCCAATGGCCGCCCCCCGGCCGCTACATTCTGGCCATCTCCGGCGGCGCCGACTCCATGGTGCTACTGCACCTCATGGCCCAGGCCGCCGCGTCGCGCCATTATGAACTCGTAGTGGCGCATTTCGACCACGGCCTGCGCGCTACCTCTGCCGCCGACGCCGCCTTTGTGGCCACCACCGCCGCTCGCTATGGCCTGCCGTTCGAGCAGCATGCGGCGCACCTCGGCCGCGCCAGCGAAGCGGCCGCGCGGACGGCGCGCCACGACTGGCTCCAGGCGGTCCGTGCGCGCCACCACGCTGCAGCCGTCCTCATCGCGCACCACGCCGACGACCAGCTCGAAACCAGCCTCCTCAACCTCGCGCGCGGCAGCGGCCGGCTGGGCCTGGCGCCGATGGCCCTCAGTCCTGCGATCCTGCGCCCCCTCATCGGCGTCTCGCGCACGCCGCTACGCCGCTACGCCGTCGCTCACAAGGTCAGCTGGCGCGAAGATCCCACCAACGCCGATCTCACCAACCCTCGTAATCTTCTCCGCCACCGCCTGCTCGCCGGCGCTCCCGACGCGTGGCGTGCGCACTACCTCGGCCTCATCACCGAGCTCGCCGCCCGAAACACCGCCATCGACGAAACCCTCGGCGAAATGCTAAGCGCGGCCCACATCGAACCCCAAATCTACTCGTTCTCACGCGAAGTCATCCACACGCTCACCCTAGCCGAGCTCCAAGAGCTCATTCTGGCCACCGCCCGTCGCCTGGCCCCGGGCGTACAGCTCGATCGCCGGCTCATCGCCGAAGTCGCCGCCTTCGCCCGCACCGGCCGCACCGGCACCCACCGTCCCCTGCGCCAGGGCATCGTCCTTATGCTCAAGAAAGGCATAATCGTCCTCACCACAAACCGCCCGCTATAAGGTATACTGTATGGGTATTTCGGCTGCCCCCTGTACCTCAGGCGCCGAAGTGTTATAGTTACGTACTCTAACGAAAGTTGGTAACCCATGAAAATGAAGAAAAATACCCGCAGCTTCCTCTTCCTCGTCGGCGCCATTTTAGTGGCTGCTGTCTTGGTGGTGGTATCTCTGCCCGCCGTGCGCACCGAAAACGTCTCGCTCTCGCAGCTCGTCGACGAGGCCAAGGGCGGTCAGGTCGACAGTATCGAGGTCGACGGCAACAAACTCACCGCTACGCTCAAAGACCCCACTGCCCCCAAGCAGGTCACCAACAAAGAAAGTTCGGCCACCCTCAAGGATTACGGTATCGATACCACCAAGGTCACCACGCGCGTCAAAGGCAGTGACAGCGGCACCGGCAGTATTTGGTTTCAGCTACTCATCACCGTCGGCCCCATCGCGCTCATTATCGCCTTCTTCTACTTCATGATGCGCCAGGCACAAGGGCAAGGGAACCAGGCCATGAACTTTGGCAAATCCCGCGCCAAGCTGTATGGCTCCGACAAGAAGAAGGTCACGTTCAAAGAGGTCGCCGGCGCCGACGAAGCCAAACAAGAGCTCACTGAAATTGTTGAATTCCTGAAATACCCGGCCAAATTTGAAGCCCTGGGCGCCAAAATTCCCAAGGGCGTGCTGCTGTTTGGCCCTCCCGGAACCGGTAAAACCCTCCTGGCCCGCGCGGTAGCAGGGGAGGCCGGCGTACCGTTTTTCTCCATCGCCGGATCAGATTTCGTGGAAATGTTCGTGGGCGTGGGCGCCTCACGCGTGCGCGACCTCTTCATGAAAGCCAAGAAAAACGCCCCCTGCATCATCTTCATTGATGAAATCGACGCCGTCGGCCGCCAGCGCGGCACCGGTATGGGCGGGGGACACGACGAGCGCGAGCAAACCCTCAATCAAATCCTGGTCGAAATGGACGGTTTCGAGCAAGGCACCAATGTCATCGTGATGGCCGCCACCAACCGCCCCGACGTGCTCGACCCTGCCCTCCTGCGCCCCGGCCGCTTCGACCGGCGCGTCACCCTCGATCCGCCGGATCTCAAGAGCCGCGTTGCCATCCTCGAGGTTCATTCCGTGGGCAAGCCGCTCGAAAAAAACATTGACCTCGAAGAAATTGCCAAGAAAACCCCCGGCTTCTCCGGCGCCGACCTCGAAAATCTCATGAACGAGGCCGCCATTCTGGCCGCCCGCCTCGATCAGAAGAAAATAAATCAAAAAAATCTCAACGCCAGCGTCGAGAAAGTCCTCATGGGCCCCGAGCGCAAAACCCACGTCATGAACGTCAAGGAAAAAGAAATCACCGCCTATCACGAAGCCGGCCACGCCATTGTGGCGCATATGCTGCCCAACGCTCACCCCGTCAACAAAGTCTCCATCATCTCCCGCGGCCGCGCCGGTGGCTTCACCTGGCAGCTGCCCGATGAAGACCGCCACCTCACGTCCATAGCCGATTACAAAGACGACCTGGCCGTCATGCTCGGCGGCCGCATGTCCGAGAGTATCATCTTTGGCGACATCACCAACGGCGCCAGCAACGACCTCCAAAAAGCCACCCAACTCGCCCGCCACATGATCATGGACAACGGCATGAGCGATAAGCTCCCCAACCGCGTCTTCGGCTCCCAATCCGACGCCATCTTCCTGGGCCGCGACTTCTCCGAAGGCAAAAACTATTCCGAGCAGGTCGCCTCTGTCATCGACGGCGAGGTTGCCCAGCTCATCGACGAAGCCGCCGCCCGCGCCGGCGAGGTCATCAACGCCAACCGCGACAAGGTCGACAAAATCGCTGCCAAGCTCGTCAAAGACGAGGTCATCGACCGCGACGACTTCAACAGCCTCATCGGCCCCCGCCCCGGCGCTCCCAAGCCCGACGATCCCCGCAAGCCCGGCGTCGATCCCCAGGACGTAGCCCCCGTCGTCTCCGGCGAACCCGCCGCCGCGTAATCACCTCTAGCCCGGACGGGCCAATACCATTATTATGGCCCCATGCCATCCCTACCATTGAGCCGTTTTAAGCTATCGGCCAGCACCACAGCGGCATTGGCCATCGTCTCCGTCACCCTGTCGGTCGTTGCCGCAAGCCTGCCCGGCCTGTTCGGCACCTCTGTCGGCCAGTCGGGCTCGTTGCAGCCGCCGCCTCTTGGATTATTGCTCGGTTTCGGCCTGGCCGTAACCGCCGGCGTGGGTCTCATCATGGCCGTCGCCATGCGGGCGGGGCTCAATTTACCGCGCGCCACTTGGTACACCGTCCTGGGATTCAACGTCGCCATCATCGTCGTAAAGTTTGTTTTGGCGCCTCTTGGGCTCTACACCTCTAATGCCGCAAATCCCTTTGTCGAAAACGGCTTCGGACCAGTCATCAACAATGACACCAGCGGGTTCCTGTGGGCCGCCGCGGCGTCCGGAATACTCTATGTCTTAGTTTTTAGCCTCATTGCCATCTTCAACACCAGCACCACGCCCTCAAATCGAGCAAAGCGCTTCTCTGCGGGCTTCAAATGGCTGGTTGCCCTATCTCTCGTCGCAATTTTTGCCCTGATCGGCTGGCAGTACCTCGTTCTCCCCTTGGTTATGGTCGCTGGGCCGCTCTTCGACTACATTGGGAAATTGGGCCCCTACGCTCTGCTCATTACGCTCGTGCTCTTGGTCGCGGGATCTCTCGCTGCCCTGTCATTCCGCTCGCTAGGTCGCAATGCGCCGTCACCACTCGCGCGTGGAGCAACCTTAGCCGCGGTATTTTGGCTCTGCTTAAGCCTAATACTTATGTACCATGTTGTCTGGGTGATATTTATGTCAGCATTGGTCACCATCTGGCCATTCAAAACCTTTCTTCCTTCCGGAAGCAAATGAAGTATCTGTCGATCTTTTGGTCGCTTTTGCGGTATCGCGTAGCCGTGATGCTCGTGCTGTTTATGGCAATTGCCCTGGCCTACCACCATGGTCTGGAGGTGCTCACATGGAGGCACGCCGTGGCCGTGGTGGCACTCCTCTGCAGCTATGTGAGCGCCACTAGCTTTAATGACGTAGCCGACGAAGACATCGATAAAATCAACCACGCCGGCAAGCCCGGCCGTCTCTTGGTCACCGGCCAAGCCACCGCCCGCCAACTGGTCGCCGTTGGTCTCGTCGCCAGCACCGTCATGCTCGGCTGCGGATTCCTGCTGGGTCCGGCTGCGGGCGTCACGACGCTGGTGGCCCTGGCGGTCAATCTAGCCTACTCCCTCCCGCCCCTTCGTCTGTCTTACCGCACCCATTTCGTGCCATTCGTACTCGCAGTTGGCTACGTTTACGTGCCCTACGGGTTGGGACTGAGCGTGGTCCAAGCCAGTTTCGGCTCGGGAGACGGCTGGGTGCTGGCGGCGCTATATGGGTTGTTTCTCGCTCGCATTAATCTCAAGGACTTTCGCGATCGCGATGGAGATGCCAAATATGGCAAGCCGACGTTTTTGTTGCGGTACGGCAAGGCCGCCACGCTTTGGGCCAGCCAAATATTGCTCGGCATGGGGACGCTCCTGGCCGTTATCGTCGTCTCCCGCGTAAGTCCATTGGGCCTTGTGGTAGTGTGCTATGCCGCCGTCATCAGCTGGCTGCTGATCCGGCTGGGCAAGACACCCGTAGGTGTGCACGAGCTCGTCGTCATCGGCGTTGCAGCTCAAGTCGGCAACGGCCTCCTCATCTCCATCTTGGCCGTATTTCTCGTAAACGGGTCCGCGATCCCAGACTGGGCTCTAGCCGTGATATTGGCGAGCGTACTGGCGGGGTCCCTGGCCAACCTGAAGTTTCTTTCCCAAAACCCCCGTCAAGTGCTGGAGGCTTACCGAGGGTAAAGGTATAATACCCCCAGCATGAAAATCAAGACCAAACCATGGTAGACCGGGCCAAACACCTGCTGGGCCGCGCCAACGCCGGCCAAACCGTCGCCAGCGCCACTCTCATCATCTCGGGTGCGTACCTGCTCTCGCGCATTCTCGGACTCTTGCGCAACCGCCTGCTCGCGGCGCACTTCGGCCTCGGTCCCGACCTCAGCGCCTACAACGCCGCCTTCCGCCTGCCCGACCTGCTCTTCACGCTGCTCGTCTCAGGCGCCTTCGCGGTAGCGTTCATCCCCGTGCTCAGCCGCCACCTCGAGCAAAAGCAGCAAGACGAAGCCTGGCGCGTCACCTCTAGCCTGCTCAACCTCCTCGTGCTCATCACCATCGCCGGCGGGGTGGTCATCGTGGTGTTCGCCGACCCGCTCATGCGCATCATGGCTCCGGGCTTCGACGCCCACACCCACGAGCTGGCCACCGGTCTCACGCGCATTCTCGCCATCACCCCCGTGCTGTTTGCCGTCTCAAGCGTGCTTGGTAGCGTGCAGCAGGCCTTCAATCGCTTCCTCATTTACTCGTTTTCGGGGGTACTCTACAACGTCGGCATTATCGTGGGTATCATCGCCTTTGTGCCGCATCTGGGCGTGTACGGCGCCGCCTGGGGGGTGGTGCTGGGCGTGATCACGCAGGCCTTGCTGCAATGGCTCGGCCTCCATGGGCTCGGTTTCAAATACCGGCCTGTCATTTCGCTCCGGCTCGCCGGCGTACGCCAGACCCTCGGCCTCATGCTTCCGCGCAGTATCGATCAAGGCCTGGATCAAATCAACTACACCGTCGAAACCGTCATCGGCTCCACTATCAGCGCGAGCGCCATCGCCCAGTTTGCCTACGCCAACGACCTCAAAAACGTCCCGCTCGTGCTCATCGGCAGCTCCATCACCACCGCAGTTTTCCCCCGTCTCGCCGCCCGCGCCGCCGAGGGACAGCGCGAACAGCTCATAGAGGCCTACGTCAAAACCGCCCGCCTCATATTATTCCTCGCCATCCCGTCCGCGCTGTTTGCCGTGGTCGCGCGCGGCTACATCGTGCGACTGCTCTACGGCTTCGGCGACCTCGACACCGCCACCACCCTGGGGTGGTTCGCCGGCACCATCGTGTTCACGAGCCTGTTTATGCTTGTGAGCCGGGTCTACTACGCCATGCAAAACACCCGCACCCCGCTCTATCTCAGCCTCGCAAGCATTCCGCTCAACATCGCCCTAAGCATTTGGCTCGGGCGCGTCTATGGCGTGGCCGGGTTGGCCATGAGCGCGTCCATCGTGGCGGTGCTCGAAACACTCGCACTGGTTGCCCTTTTGCGCCATGGCTACGGTCGGTTCGGCGAAAAGAGCATCATGCACGGCGTGTGGCGGATGGTGGTCGCCGCCGCCATCATGCTCGGCGCGCTCTACCCGCTCATTGCGCAGATCATGCCGCTCTACGCCGACGACCGCGGCTTCCTCACGCTCATGCCCAAATTCGCGCTCATTGTCGCCGTCGCCCTCCTCACCTACCTCGTACCTTGCTACGCGCTGCGGCTCAATGAGGCGCGGCACTTCGCCACCCGCGCCAAGGAGCTCTTGGCCCGGTCACTGAGCCTCACCTAGGCCCAGACCAGGTCCACAAAGGTCTTCACCAGCTCGTTCCAGGCCAACCCCGCCACTGCCGCCGATTTCGGAAACAAGCTCTGGGCCGTCATGCCCGGCATCGTATTGAGTTCCAAAACGTACAATTTTTCTTCCGCATCAATCATCATATCGATGCGCGACAAGTGTCGTGCCCCGCTCAGCGCATGCACGCGCTCCGCCAGCCGCTGGGCTTGCTCCTGGCGCTCTGGGCTGACGCTGCGCGGCGGGCAGAGCTCGGCCGTCGCGCCATTATATTTGTTCTCATAATCAAATTCCTTGCCGCTGGGGGGCACAATCTCGATCACCGGCAGCGCCTTAGATCCCAACACCGGCACCGTAATTTCTGGGCCCACGATTAACTCTTCGAGCAGCATCGTTTTGTGTTCGTGGAACAAATCATGAGCCTTTGCCTGATCGTAGGGAAGTTCTCGCGTCAGCATCATGCCCACGCTCGAACCTTCGGCGACCGGTTTAAGCACAAACGGTGCCTGCACGAGCTTCGATTCCTCAAACGCCTCAGCCGTCACAACCTCACTCTGAGGCGTCAGAATATCATTCGCCTCCAGCAGGTCTTTAAACCGCGCTTTGTCGAAGCATAATGCCGAGGCAGCCGCTCCGCTGCCCAAATACGGCTTGCCGGTCGTGTCGAGCAGTCGCTGAATCACGCCGTCCTCGCCGCCGGTACCGTGCAGCATCGGAAACACCAGATCGGTGGCCGCGGCCGCCTTCAGCACCGTCGCATCACCCTCGGCCGGATCCACTTGCCGCACGTGGTGGCCCAAATCCGTCAGCGCATCACACACCGCCGCCGCCGATCGCAGCGAAACCTCTTTTTCTGCTCCTGTGCCGCCCCCCAGTACCAGTACATTCATGAAACTATCTTAACCGCATCCCGGGCGTTGGGGTAGGGGCTTCGTCGCCTCGCCAGCCAACGGTCGAGCCGCTCGCAGGCCAGCCGCATGTCCGCATCGCTGCGGCCAAAGCACAGCCGAATGTGCCCGGCCCCGCTCGGACCAAAAGCCACCCCTGGTACCGCGGCTACTCCCGCCTCTGCCAACGCCGCCCGCACAAAATCCCAGTCGTTTTCGCCACTCACCAGCCGCGGAAACACAAAATACGCCGAATTTGGCTTTTGATAAGCAAAAACATCCGGATACTGATCGAGCCACCGGCACAATTCATCGCGGCGCCGAGCCAGCACGGCGCGAAATTCCCGCACATACGGTGCGCCTTCGGTCACCGCCGCCATCGCCGCGTACTGCGACACCACCGGCGCGCACGTCACCAAATTATCGTGTACTCCCACCACGCGGTCCATCACCTCGGCCGCTCCGTGCACATACGCCACGCGCCACCCCGTCATGCCGTACGCCTTCGAAAAGCTAAAAATCCGTATCACGATGTCGCGATAAGCCGGCTCGGCCGCCGGTGTATACGCACTTCCCCCGTCAAACACAAAATCCTTGTACACCTCATCGCAGATGAGTTTGCAGCCGTGTTGCTGGGCGAGCTCCGCCACCGCCCGTAGTTGCTCCTCCGGGTAGCAGTGCCCCGTCGGATTATTGGGATTAGCCAGTAGCACCGCCGCCGTCTCCGGCCCCATGACCGCCGCCACCGCCGCCGGATCGAGCGCCCAGCCGTTGGCCTCATCGAGCGCCACGTAGCGCACACTTCCGCCGGCCGTCCGCACCATCTCCGGATACGAAGCATACGACGGCGCCGGCACGATCACCTCCCGTCGCCCGTCGGTGATGAGCGCCCGCAGAGTCGCCGCGATCGCCTCCGCGCCGCCGCAGGTCACCACGATCTCGTGATCCGGATCGTAATCCATACCCGCCTCGCCCAGCTCGCAGGCAATCGTCTGCCGCAGCTCCGCCAGGCCGTACGTCAGCGAATACGCCGCTGCCCGCCCATCGCGAATCGCCGCAATCGCCGCTTGCTTGATCGGCTCCGGCGTGTCAAACGACGGAATGCCTTGGGCCAACGAAACCACTCCCGGTTGTCCGGCCGCCAGCAGCTCCACCGCTTTGATGGCCGACATCCGCACTTAGTCGCACTCCCGCCACAGCCGCTCAAACAGCCATCGCTGGGTACCCGCAAAGTCTGTCGACCGCACCACGAAGCCCATTGCCACATCGTGAAACGACAGCATCGCCACGCAATCACCATAAATGTACGTTTCGCTCAAAAACGGCGTCGCTCCACCATCCCGAATCACCCGCGTCTGACGCAGATTAACCCCGTCGGTCTTTGCCAGTTCATGGCCCGCCGGCGTGTCCAGGGCCAGTACCCGAATAGCCAGCCGCCGCCGCAGCCGCTCGCGAATAAACTCCTGGTGATCCTGGCGCGTAAACACCCGCCGCTCCGACTCTTGGTTGGTCATGAGCAAAATCTCGCCCTCAGCATTGGCCATAATGTTTGCCACCACCTGCCGCAAACCATCCTTGCCCGAAAATACCTGCAGGGCCGGCACCGTGCCTTTTTCTTGGTAGCTTGCCTCCAGCCGCGGCAGCGCGTCCTCCACCGCATCGTAATGCGTGCGCAGCTTGCGTATCCCCAGCCGCAGCCGCGTCAGCAGCTCCCGCGGCGGCCGCACCCACACCAGCTGCCGCCCGCCGTCCGCCAGCTCTTCGAGCAGGCCTGCCGCTCGCAACTGGCCCGCCGCCAAGTGCGCCGAAGACCGGTCCATCTCACACAGCACCGCGAGTCGTCCCACCGTCATCCGGCCCATTCGGCTACTTTGCAAATACAGGCGAATCGCATTAGGCGTTAGCCCCAGCTCAGATAGAGCGGTCTCCAAGATGTGGTCATGTTCCATATCGCGATCCTAAGTTGTTTTCAGACACCTGTCCACAATATATAGCTACCGAGCTTTACTGTGGCATAAAATACCTACACTAAAGCAAAAAAGCCGATTAAAATTGTAGAGTAGAACTCTACCACACAAAGCCAAAAGCCATTTCAAACCAGTTTCAAACAATTCGAGTGTTCAAAAAGTGTGGAAAACCCCCCTTGACATAAAAAACGCCATTCAGCTCGTCATACCGGCAATGCTAGCTGGGGCTCATGGATAGGTATAAAATTCCTAAAATGGGATAATAATCGGCAAGTTTTTTTGAAGCAATTACAATGAGCGCATTTTAATTAAGCATTAGCATTATTCCCCGGCAGACCAATAACCCCAAGAGCAAGGTATTCTATGAGCAAAGCGTCCGAGCAAAACAAATTCCAGAGCATTGATCGTGCTCTCGCCGACATCACGGCCGGCCGGCCCGTGATCGTCGTTGACAACCCCGACCGCGAGAACGAAGGCGACTTTGTGATGGCGGCCGAGGACGCCACCCCGGAGTGGCTAGCCTTCTTTATGCGCTATTCCACGGGTATAATCTGCGCCCCCATGACCGGTGAAGTCTGCGATCGATTAGACCTGCCGCCCATGTACCCCGACAATCAAGACCGCAACAAAACCGCGTTCACCGTTTCGGTCGACGCGCGCGAAGACGTCACCACCGGTGTCAGCGCCGCCGATCGAGCTCGCACGTTGCGGTTGCTGGCCGACCCCGAAACCACGCCCTCCGTACTGACGCGGCCCGGTCATATGTTTCCCCTGCGCGCCCGCCCCGGCGGCGTACTCGTGCGCGGCGGCCACACGGAAGCTAGTGTCGACCTCATGCGCCTGGCCGGCAAACGACCGGTGGCGGCGATCGCCGAGATGGTCAATCTCGACGGCACCATGATGCGCATGCCGGAGCTCGTGGAGTTTGCCCGCGAGCACAAATTGGCCCTCGTTACCATCGCCGATCTCGCCACCTACCGCCGCCAAAACGAAGCGCAAATCGAGGAGCTGGCCGCGGCCAAGCTGCCCACTGAGTTTGGCCAATTCCGCGTCTCGGTGTGGCGCGACGAGATCACGGGCGACGAACACCTGGCGCTCGTCGCCGGCATCATCACGGCCACTGAGCCCACGCTCGTGCGCGTGCATTCCGAATGCATGACCGGTGATATTTTTCGGTCGCTTCGCTGTGATTGCGGTCCGCAACTAGCCGCCTCGCTGGATATCATAGCCAAAGCCGGCGCCGGTGTGGTTGTATATATGGACGGGCACGAAGGGCGGGGGATTGGCATTGCTGATAAAATCCGCGCCTACGCGCTCCAGGATCAGGGCGCCGATACCGTCGATGCCAACCTCCAGCTGGGGCTGCCAGTGGACGCGCGCGAATATCACGTGGCCGGGCAAATTTTGCGAGCCCTGGGCGTGCGTCAAGCGCGCTTGCTCACCAATAATCCCGATAAGCAGGCCGGCCTAGCCAGCCACATCGAGATCATTAGTCGTGAGCCGCTTGAGATTGAGCCCAATGTGCACAATCTCCACTACCTTCAGACCAAAAAGCAGCGGCTCCATCACCACCTAGCGCTCGGCGAGACAGCCCCCAAAAAAATAACCACGAAGGAACCAGTATGAGCACCGACGGCCGTAGCCAAAGCCAAACCCTAGAAGCCGGAGGCCTACGAGTAGCCGTTGTAGCCGCTCGCTGGAATGAAGATTTAATCGAGCGCATGGTCACCCGGGCCGTCGAGGAGGCCAAACGCCACGGGGTCACTGAGGTCGCGGTCGAGCACGTCGATGGCTCGGGCGAACTGCCGAGCGGCGCGCAGGCCCTGGCCCGCTCGGGCAAATTCGACGCCGTAGTCGCCATCGGCGTCGTCTTGCGCGGCGGCACGCCCCATTTCGACACCGTGCTGCAGCGCGCCACCGATGGGCTGCTGCGCGTGGCACTAGAGGAAGACGCGGTCGCGATCGGCGATTGTGTGATTGCCGCCTACGACCGCGGCCAAATCGAAATGCGCGCCGGCGGCCCCGGCACCCACGAAGACAAGGGCGCCGGCGCTATGCACGCGGCGCTTGACCTTGCCTTACTCAAGCGCAAATACCGACCGGACGCCACCTAGGCATGTCCGCTCCTCGCGCGCGCCTCATCGCCGTCGACGTCATGGACACGCTCGTGCGCGAGGCCTGGATGGACGCGCTCGAGCAATCCGCCGGCCTCAGTCTCGCCGAAATCAACCGCCGCCAAGACCCGGCGCTGTGGCGAGATCTCGAGGCCGGCGCCATCGACGAAGCGGCCTATTGGCGAGGCCTGCACGCCGGCGGCGTCACGGTTGATCCCACGGTGTTCCACCAGGCCCGCCGCCAGGGTTACGCCTGGCTGCCCGGCGCCCGCGAGCTGTTGGCCGATCTGCGAGCTGCCGGCCACACCGTGGTACTCGCCTCCAACTACACCGCCTGGATCGAAGACCTGCGCCGCACCAAATTTGCCGGCCTGCCGCTCTACGTGTCGTACCAGATCGGGGTGCGCAAGCCGTCACTTGACTTCTTCGCTCCCCTGTTGCGCGACCACGACGCCGCCGTCACCGAGCTCATACTCATCGACGACAGCCCGCCCAACGTTGATGCCATCACCCGCGCCGGCGGCACCGGTATTCTGCACCACGATACCGGCCAAACCAGAACCACATTACAACAATTAGGAATTCTCACTTGAATAAGCGCCCCTACGTCATCATTTCTAGCGCCCAATCGCTCGATGGCTATCTCGATGATGGCACGCCCCAGCGCCTCATCTTGTCCAACGACGAGGACTTCGACCAGGTCGACGCGCTGCGCGCCTCGGTGGACGCGATTCTGGTAGGCGCCGGCACCATCCGCGCCGACAACCCCCGGCTGCTGGTGCGATCTGCGGCCCGGCAGCAAGCCCGCACCCAGCGCCAGGCCTCGGCTAGCCCCACCAAGGTCACGCTCCTCGGCGCCGGCGAGCTCGATCCCGCCGCCGCGTTTTTCACCGCCGGTTCGGCGCAGCGACTGGTGTACACCACCGACGAGCACCTCGAGCGGCACCAGCAGCAGCTGCATAGTCACGCCGCGGTGGTGAGCCTGGGTGCGCACGCCACCGTAGAGGCGATACTGGCCGACCTGGCGGGCAGGGGAGTACGGCGCCTGCTCGTGGAGGGCGGCAGCCACATACTGAGCCAATTTTTCGCCTCGGGCTTGGTGGATGAACTCAGGCTAGCCACCGCCAGCTTTTTTGTGGGCGATAGCAAAGCCCCTCGCTTTGCCGCCGCGGGGCCGGTGGTGTGGGGCAAAGACCACCACCTCGTGCTCGAAGACGTCACCGCCCTGGGCGACGTCGTGGTCGCGCACTACCTTGCGCCCGAGCTCGACGCCGCCGATCGGACCTGGATGAAGCTCGCCTTCGAGGCATCTCGCAAGTGCCCGCCCACCGACGCCGCCTACTCGGTCGGAGCCGTCATCGTGGGTGCCGATGGCCGCGAAATCGCTCGCGGCTACTCGCGCGAAACCGGCCCCAAAACCCATGCGGAGGAGGTGGCGCTCGCCAAAGTCGCCGGTAGCGCCCAGCTCGCCGGCGCCACCCTCTATTCCACGCTCGAGCCCTGTTCGGCCCGCGTCTCGCAACCGACATCGTGTGCTCAGCGGATCGTTGACGCCGGTCTGCGACGGGTGGTTTACGGCTTAGAAGAGCCATTATTCCTGCAAGACTGCCAGGGCGCAGAATTACTCCAGGCTGCCGGCCTCACCGTCCGAAAGCTGCCCGATCCCGCCTTCGCCGCCCAATTTCGCCACCTCAACGAACCTACGTTTGCCCGTTTTGAATCTAATTTTGAATCTAATCAGGAGAAGTAATATGTTTACCGGCATCATCCAGCACGTTGGCGAGGTCACCAAGCTCGAGCGCCTGGCCGACTCCATCCGCCTCGGAGTATCCGGCGTTCCAGCCGATGTAGCGCACGGCGAGTCCGTGGCCGTCAACGGTGTTTGTCTCACGGCCACCGGCGACGCTCGGCACGGCGTGTTCATGGCCGACGTCATGGACGAAACCCTCAAGCACACCACCCTCGGCAGCCTCCAGCCGGGCGACCGCGTCAACCTCGAGCGTGCCGCCACACTGGGGTCATTCCTCGGCGGCCACTTGGTGCAAGGCCATGTCGACGGCGTGGGTACGCTCACCAAACGCACGCCGGGCGAGGCCTGGGAGGTACTGCGGTTTGAGGCACCGCCCGAGGTGCTGAAGTACCTCGTTTCCAAAGGCTCCATTACCGTGAGTGGCGTCTCGCTTACCGTGGTCGAGCCCGACCGTACCGGCTTCTCGGTCAGCCTCATTCCCACCACCTTGCGCGACACCACCCTCGGCCGCCTCCAGCCGGGCGATCACGTCAATCTCGAGGCCGACGTCATAGGCAAATACGTCGCGGCACAACTAGCAGCCTATCGGCCCACTCCTGCGCCCTAGATGCTACTCATCATCGCCGCTCTCGTCGCGGCGCTGGGCTACGGCACCGCCAACTTTCTCGGCGGGCTAGCTTCGCGCCGACAACCGGCCGCCATCACCATGTTTTTGTCCCAAATCACCACCTTTTTCATGGTGTGTATCATGGCGCCCCAGGCCGGCGGCCGACCCGGCTCCCTGATGCTCGGCGCCACGGCCGGCGTGCTGGCCTTTGCCGGTGCGCTGCTCGCCTACGTGTGCTTTTCGCTCGGCCGCCCTATCGGCGTAGCCGCGGCCCTGCTCGGCACCACGGCGGCGGCCGTTCCGGTAATTGCCGGCTGTGCCACCGGCCGTCCGCCCAGCGCCCTCGCCGCGGCCGGCCTGGCACTAGCCCTCGCCGCCGTTGTCGTGCTCGGCTGGCCCCGCGAAACCCGCACCGATCTGCGCGTCGCGTTGCTGGCGGCGGGCTCCGGCACTGCCTTTGGCATTTACCACGTTCTGATTTCACACACCGACCACACCACTGCCTTTTGGCCGCTCCTAGCCTCCCAAACCGTGGTGGCCGTGCTCGCCTGGGGCGCCGTGGTGGTCACCCGCTCCCGGCCCGCCGGCCCCGTCGCCATCCGGCTCTCGGTCGGCGACGGCCTGGCCTCTACGGTGGCCACCGTCGCCGCTCTGGCCGCCGTGCGCAGCGGCAGCCTAGCCGTGGCCGGCACCGTTATCGCGCTCTCGCCGGCCGCCACCGTGCTGCTGAGCCGCATCTTCCTCGCCGAACGCCTCCATCGCACCCAAGCCGCCGGCCTCGCCGCCGCCCTGGCCGCCATAGTGTTGCTCACCTTGCCCCAATAGACCGCTCCGCCCAACCTGAATCTCAAAACCCCAGCCTTATTTCGAGTGACTCGGTGATTTTTGACAATTTTTGTCATTTTTTGCCTATCCGTTCTAATGGACTCAGTGAGAGCGAGGAAGATTTAGGGGGTTTCGAGACTCAGGTCGCCCAACCTTGACAAAAACCCAAAAGTTAATGTAGCATGTCTACGTGCTGCCGGACCGGAATTCTCTGCAAGCAACATTCACCGGTTCAAAACACATGCACCACCTTTGAAATTACCTCATGCGCACATATCGCTCGCATCGCCTCATTTCACATCAGACCGTTGTGTTCGGCAGCACACGGTCTTCCTCTCCAGAGGGGAGAGGGTGAATGAAGGAGAGCACCATGTCGCACCTCACCGTTGTTCCGACCCCGCTCGTCCAGGGCTCCATCCTGGACGAGCTGTTCGCGCGCACGTGCGAGCTATTCGGGGCGAGCCCGGTGTTCGAGCGGGTCGAGGAGGGCAACTACGGCCCCTTCACCCTGCTCGTCGCGGCCACCATTCACGAGACCGCCTTCCAGATCCTGGAGGGTTGGTACGCGAGTGACGGTTGCGACACCCCCGGCCTGCTGGCTGAGCTGGACGAGCTGAATCTTCAGCTCAACGCCACCCTCGTCGAGGTGTGGCAGTCCTACCGATTCCGGAAGATCGTCCAGAGCGCGAACCGTGGGGAAGAAGACGGCTTCGTGCTCGCGCGGACGATCGCCTGGATCATCCAGCGGCTCGAGGAAGACTCCGTCGTGAAGACGGAGAGCAACCGGCGGTACGCCCTGCGCGAGGAGCCTCGTAAGCTGCTCGCGCTCCAGGGGGTCCCGGCGCGGCGACGCCGCCGCCGGTTCGCGGGCTGATCCTAGCCCAAACCCGAGTCTGATGCCCCGCGCTTCGGGGTTGGGCTCTCGCTCGGGCGCTCCACCCCCGGATGGGGTCCCCCGGTGCTACGGTGCCGGGGTGACCCCTCCGGGGTTCTTACGTTCTGATCATATGCTATAAAATAGAAGTCCAAACCAGGTGGACAAAGCCCTCGCAAAAACCCCTCAAAGGAGGAGTCGGTGAACCTGAAAGCTGCCCTATGGGTTGTCGCCGCCGTTGTTGGTGGCGTTCTAATCGGTGGCGCGATCGGGCGGGGCGAAGGGGGCTTCATCGCAGGAGGCCTCATAGGCGGCATCTTCTTCCTGATCATCTACCCCCGCCGCCAAGGCCCTCCCCGCTAGGCCCACACCACTACTCGCCCCCCCCGACCCAAAGAGGAGAGATCGGTGAAAAAGCCGATAGTTGCCGGTTTTGCCGCCTTTGGCGCAATTCTCGGCGCCAGCCTCGGCCCCATCGGAAGCCCGGCGATGGTCGTCGGCATCGTGGTGGGCGCCGTCGTCGGATTCGTCTGCGCACAATGGGTCAATCGCTGACCACCCTGGACGCAAGGACGGGCGGTCCCTGCACCGCCCGTCCCTCCTAACAACAAGCTCGCGTAAGGTATAATCAAATCCCGTGAATCAATCCCACACCCGAAATTTTTGCATCATAGCGCACATCGACCATGGCAAATCCACCTTGGCCGATCGTATGCTTGAGCTCACCGGCACGGTCGCACACCGCGACATGCAGGCCCAACTCCTCGACTCCATGGACCTCGAGCGCGAAAAAGGCATCACCATCAAACTCCAGCCCGTAAAGATGAAGTGGACCCCCAGTGGCGCGACGGGTAGTGCGGAGGAAGATTCGCCTGAGCACGGAGGCGCTGGTTCAGATACCGCACTCCCCGAAGAGACGGATAGCGTTCGCCGACGCGAAGGCGAATCTTCCGCAGCCTACATAGCAAAAGGGGAGTACACATTAAATTTGATTGATACACCAGGCCACGTCGATTTCAGCTACGAAGTGTCCAGATCGCTAGCGGCGTGCGAAGGGGCCGTATTGGTAGTCGACGCGTCGCAAGGAATTCAGGCCCAAACCCTCGCCAACGTCTACCTCGCCATCGAAGCCGGCCTCGAAATCATCCCCGTGCTCAACAAAATCGACCTCCCGGCCGCCGACCCTGAGCGCGTCGCCGGCGAAGTTGCGAGCCTCCTCGGCTGCGATCCGCACACCATCCTGCGCGTCTCCGGCAAAACCGGCCAAGGCGTGCCCGAGGTCCTCGACGCCATCATCGAGCAGGTCCCGGCGCCAAAAGGCGACCCAGATGCCCCCTTGCGCGCGCTCATTTTCGATTCCATCTACGATGTTCACCGCGGCGTCATCCTCTTCATCCGCGTCGTCGATGGCGTTATTAAACGCCACGATACCATCATCCTCATGGCGACCCGCGCCGACGGCCTCGCCGTCGAAGTCGGCACCTTCGCGCCCAAACAAACCGCCGCCCCCGAAATCCTCACCGGCCAAATCGGCTATGTCGTCACCAACCTCAAATCCATTTCCGAGGCCCGCGTCGGCGACACCGTCACCCTCACCGCCCGCCGCGCCACCGACCAACTCCCCGGCTACCGCCAAGTCAAACCCTTCGTGTTCGCCGGCTTTTTCCCCACCTCAAATGAGCAATACCCCTTACTCAAAGACGCCCTCGAAAAACTCAAGCTCAACGACGCGGCGCTCATTTACGAGCCCGAATCCTCGCAGGTCCTCGGCTTCGGCTACCGCGTCGGCTTCCTCGGCCTGCTGCATCTAGACATCATCCGCGAGCGCCTCGAGCGCGAATACGGCCTCGACATGGTCGTCACCAGCCCCAGCACCGACTACGTCGTGGTTGCCACCGACGGCACCGAGCGCACCATCCGCAACGCCGCCGACCTCCCCGACCCCAGCCACATCGCCGAAGTCCGTGAGCCGTGGATCAAAGGCGAAGTGGTGGTACCCGGCGATTACATCGGCGGCGTCATCAAGCTCATCAACCAAATCCGCGGCCTCCAAACCAACCTCACCTACGTCGACGAAAAACTCGCCCTCGTCGCCTTCGACGCCCCGCTTGCCAACGTCCTCACCGACTTCTACGACTCCCTCAAATCCATCACCTCCGGCTACGGCAGCTTCAATTACGAGCTCTCCGGCTACCGCACCGAAAAACTCGTCCGCCTCGACATCCTCGTGGGCGGCGACCCCGTCGACGCGCTGTCCATGATCGCGCACTCCGAAGAAGCCTACCGCGCCGGCAAACAAATCGTCGAAAAGCTCAAAACCCTCATCCCCAAGCAAAACTTCGAGGTCTCCCTCCAAGCCGCCATCGGTGGCAAGATCATTGCCCGCGAAGACGTGAAAGCCGTGCGCAAAGACGTCATCGCCGGCCTCTACGGCGGCGACGTCACCCGCAAAAACAAGCTTCTCGACAAGCAAAAGAAGGGCAAAAAACGCATGAAACGCGTCGGCAAATTCGACATCCCGGCCGAAGCCTTCATGATCCTGGTGAGCAAAGATAGCTAATTCAAAATTCCTTTGCTTGACTCCAGCACCGCCATCGGCTAGGATTTGCGCGTTCGGCAGAACAAAAGCCGAACTTCCTCCGACAAGAAAGGAGCGGTCCTCGTGCCGCATCCCTTCGCTGTTCGCAGTACGAAAGTGCTGCTGGCGATCATCGCGGGCCTCGTATTGGCCCTCGTGCCCGCCTCCTGGGCATCCGCCCAAGTAACCATTCCGCCCGGACCAATCGCCACGTTGGCATCGGCACAGCCAGTGGCGACCCAGCGCGTAGTACACGCCGAAATTCCGCCCGGATGGGCAGGTGCGTACTTCGCAACCTCGTACCTGTTCGGGTACGCCTCAAGCCCTTCGGCCGTGATCCCCGACGACGAGAACGTCAACATCGTCTCCATCGCGCCGCCAGACGAGCCACTCGATCGCCCCGTCGATCTCACTCTTGACGTTGCCGACCACAATCCCGAGGCAAGCCTCTACTTCATGATGCGGGCGAACCTCCAGGGCGGCTTCATCAGCGACTGGTCCGTCCCGCTCCTGATCCTCGGCCCAGGAAGCACTCCGCCTCCCGGGAAGCAGCGGGGACGCGTCACCAGCGTCACCTGGTCGGTCGGCGCTACCACGCCATTGTGGAACATGGATGTACAGGTCGGGCTCGCCGCGGTGTCCTGTCCGGCCACGCTCGTGCTCGCGATCGACACCTGGGAAAAGCGATCCTCCATCTGTGATAATGGAGGCAACAGTCCGGCTACGCTGGCACTGAACTGGAAGGTCTTCAACGCCAACCATCAGTTCACTCCCGGCACCACCGTTACCGTCGTCGCCTACATCGCGCGCTCCAAGGAGGCGGGCTTCGGTGACGATGGCAATGCGCATCTCGTCGTTCCCTTCGCCCCGGCGCTCATTGGGGTCGGCGATTCGTACACCAGCGGCCACCACCAGGATGTCGACAACCCGCTCTGCGTTCCGCAATCACTGCCAGTGATCGGACCCTGTCATCCCGTCTCGCTCATCGAAAACGACTCTGACTTCTCGTGGATCACACGGCTTGGGCGCAAACTCAACGCCAGTATCCCGCCCGCCTGGACCTACCGCGTAGTAGACCTAGCGCAGAGCGGTGCCACCACCCGCCAGATGTTCGAGCAGGGCCAAATCGCCGCCATGGCTCAGGGTCTCGCCGCCCGCGGCCGCACCTGGAGCATCGTCGGCTTCACCGGCGGCGCGAACAACGCCAAGCTCGACGACATGCTGTCGGACTTCTACAGCGCGCACAAGCTCGGTAGGCCCCGACCATGGAATGTAACTGAGTGGGCCGACTGCCCCGATACCCAGGCGATGTATGCCCGCGCCTTGAGCGAGTCAAACATCATCAGGACCGACCTGACGCAAATCCTGGTGACTGGGCGCGCGGCGTCAAACACCACACGCTTCCTGGACGCCCTATACCCATACGTCCTGAAGGCCGGCAACATCTGTCAGCTCGACCGGCAAATATTCCCAAACCCGAGCGATCCCACGCAGACCACAACATGGCATGGGGCTGGGAGCGTTGTCGATACCCTCGATGATCTTCATCTGACGCTAACTGGGGCCGACGTGATCCATGTCGATCTCCGCTCCGGGTTTGGCGACAACCCTCTCCCGAAGCTCCAGCAGACCAGATATTACGGCTATCCCCACCCCGACGATAGCGGACAAAGCAGAATTGCCAATCTGGCAAACGACGGCCTGAGGTAACTCGGGCACGGCTTCCCGACGGTGACGTTTCCAGTCATCGTCGGGAGGTCGCAAAGCTAGACATGAAAAAATTGTTATGCTCTTTCGTATATAATCTGGACATGAACTTTTCAGCACCATTTTTCGCACTTTCTCCCGACGACCCATATTGGATTTCACTTTGGGCCCACCGCTACCACACCTACGAAGCCTACACCGGCATATTCCTCGTCGTTCTGATCCTCGCCTTCGTAGTCCTCACCATCCTTGCTCGTCGCACACAGGACCTCAAGCGTCGCAAGCGGCTTTGGCTCGCCCGCAAGCTCGGTACCTATCTCGCAATTGTTGGCTGGGGGTTATTTGTTGCGTATGAGTTCGGGTTAATCCAGTTACCGTAGAGTTGTGCCCGGGTAGAGTTGTGCCCGGTCAGTAAATATTTTAATCCCCTGTACCCAGACAGGTACAGGGGATAATTCGCTCGAGCCCCTTCCGGGCCCCTAGAAGAGCGCGCCGAGTATCAATGCCAAACCCGAGACGACCATCAGCACCATCATGGCGTTCAGGGCAAACTGGTTACCCCGTTTCACCACCAGCCTCCCGCCCAGGTAGCCGCCCCCGAAGGTCGTCAAACAATTGCTTTACACCAGTAAGTAATTACAATGTAGTCATGCCCACTCGACCCAAAACCATCACCCATCTCACCAAAATCGGCAATTCCCGCGGCATTCGCATCCCGAAGGCGCTCATCGAGCAGGCCGGCCTCACCGAAGCCAGCGAGCTCGAGCTCATCGCCCGTGACGGCGAAATCCTCATCGCCAACCATCGTCGTCCCCGCGAAGGCTGGGCCGAAGCCATGGAGGCCGCCTACGCGCGCGGCGATCTCGAACTCACCGAAGAAGATCTCGATTGGCTCAACATGAAATCTCTCCCCGACGAATTGCCGGCCGACGAGGACCCCTGGTGGGAGTAATGCGCGGTGAGGTCTACCTGATGAACCTCGATCCAGTCATGGGCAACGAAGTCGGCAAGCCCAGGCCGTGCGTAGTGATATCTCCCGATGACCTCAATCGTCGGGCGGGCACGTTCATCATAGCGCCGCTCTCCTCGCAGCATCGTCGCTATCCCAGCCGCGTCGATTGCCAGTTTCGAGGGAGGCAAGGGCAGGCTCAGCTTGACCAAATCAGGGCGTTGAGTCCGCTTCGGATTGTGTCAAAATTAGGCCGGCTCGAAGAAGACCAGCTCAATCTCATCCTCGACCGCCTCGCCGAAATGTTCGCACCATAATACCAGGCCACACCCCGCCAGACCGTGCTAAACTAACCCCAAAACGAGGGTAAGTTTTATGCGTCGACTAGTTCAATCCATCACCATGTCATTATTTGCTCTGGGGAGCCTCATTCCGCTCGCCGCCAGCGCCGCCACGCACGCCATCACGGCCGGCACCAATGGCGCCAGCTGCGGTTCTGGCGGCTACTTTACGCCGCCGTCCATCTCCGCCACGTCGGGCGAATCCGTCACGCTCACCTTCTCGGTGCCGGCCAACGATCCCTATGCCGGCGGCATGGAGGTGCGCGGCTTTCCCGGCGGCACCTTCCAGATAGCCCGCGGCGGCTCGGCTAGCACCACCTTCACCGCCGGCTCCAACATCTCGTTCTCCGGCTACTGGCCCTCGAGCGGCTGCCACAAGGGCGACGGCACCGTAACGGTCTCGGCCGCGGCCGCCACCGCCACGCCGGCCCCTGCTGCCTCGGCCACCCCGCCGGCCGCCAGCGCGAGCCCCAGCGCTTCGGCCAGCGCCAGCCCCAGCGCGAGCGCTTCGCCGTCGCCCACCGCCAGCCCGGCCGCCAAACCCACGCGCGTGCTGGGCCTCAGCGCTGGTGCCGCCTCGGGCCTGCTCGTGGCGCTGGTCGCCATCATTATCGCCATCGTGCTGATAGTCCGCCACCGCGCCGGGCGTGGCCCCAAAGACCCTACGCCTCCGGCTTCGACCCCTCCGGTCCCGCCAGTTTCGTAAAGTCCTTCATAATCTGCGCCGAATGTCCCATCGGGGTCACCTTGGGGTATTCTTTGGCGATCTGTCCCTGCGGGTTGATCAAAAAGGTTTTGCGCGTAGCGCCCACGTATTCCACGCCTAAAGTCTTTTTCTTTCCCCAAGCCCCATACGCCTCATGCACGGTGCGCGATTCGTCTGCCAAAATCGGAAAATTCAAGTGGTGTTTCTCGGCAAACTGCTGATGGCTCTCCACCGAATCGCGCGACACGCCCACCACGCTCAAGCCCCTGGCCTGCAGCGCCGGGTAGTCATCGCGAAAGGCGCAGGCCTCAATGGTACAACCCGGCGTGTCGTCCTCCGGATAAAAATACAGCACCAGCCATTTGCCAGCATAATCCTTAAGGCTACGAATAGTTCCGCTCTGATCTGGCAAACGAAAATCGGGGGCAGGTTTCATGACTATCCTCTTGAGCATCAACGTACCATAAGTGGTATAACTAGAACCAGAGCCATCTAACCGAGGGGATGAATCGTGACTGATACACCAACCGATACACCACCCGAAACCAACACATCCGGCGCTGTTGATACAACCGCACCACCCGAAACCGCTCCCGTCGTCCCGCCCCCATCACCCACCGTTCAGCCGTTTGAATCCGGCGGCGGGCCGCCTCCGCCCGAACAAATCAAACGCAAGCGCAGCTTTGGCGGAATCATTGCCCTACTCATTCCGGTAGTCCTTGTCGCGCTGCTCGCCGCCGTCTATCTCTTGTATGGCGACCAAATCAAATCCAAGGTCGGGCTCGGGCCGTCATCCGCGCCAAAGGCCCCCATCACCAACTACGCCGCCGGCGTCGACGCCTCATTGCAGGCCGCCGATGCCAGCCTGGGAGACGCCAATACCAGCCTGGACAACACCAGTAGCGCGTTGAATGATAAAGCCGGAGACCTCACCGAATGACCTACCGCGCCATTACTCGCCGCCTTCTCGTCGCCGCCCTGCTATCGGCTATGCCGTACGCCACCGTCAACGGTGTCGCGAGCGCCACCCCCGCCGCCCCGGCCGACAATGCTCAGCGGCTCACCAACCTCAAGGTCAAAGGTGATGCCGAAATCACGCGCCGCATCGCCAGCCTCACCGCCGCCTCCGAAAAACTCCGTGCCAGCAATAAGCTGACCCCGGCCGATCTCGCGGGGCTTACCGCCCAAATCAACGCCGAACTTACCGGCCTTGCCAACCTCCAAACCAAGCTCAGAGCCGACACCGTCCTTGCCGCCGCCCGCACCGACGCCGCCAGTATCGTCAGCGACTACCGCGTGTACGCGCTGGTGCTCCCCAAAACTCGCCTCGTCGCCACCTACGATCGCATCACGGCCGCGCAAGCCAAATTTACCCAGCTCCAAGCGCAGCTGCAAATTCGCCTCGAGGCCGCCAAGACCGCGGGCAAAGACACCGCTCCGCTCGTCGCCGCCAAAAAAGCCTTCGACGCCAAACTAGCCGCGTCGCAAAGCCGCACCAGCGGTCTCGGCGTCAAATTGCTCGCACTCCAGCCGTCCGATTACAACGCCGACCGCGGCATCCTTGAGGCCAACCGCCTGGTACTCGTGACTGCCCGCGACGATCTCACCGCCGCCCGCGCCGCCGCCAAAACCATCGCCGACGGCCTCAAAGCCCTCAAGTAGGCCTATTCAAAGCCCTAGTACCCCAGCCATAGCGGCCGGTAATCATCGGGATTTGCCCAGACATCATCTGGCCAGGCCCGTCCCTGGGGCTGTTGATTTACCGTTATCAGGCGCAGGCCGGTTTCGGGGTGATCCGCCGCCAGGTAGGTATGAAGCAGCTCGGTAGTAGGTACGTTTGCCCGCGGCGTCCAGGTAAAGGGTCCGGTCGGCTGGGCGCTCACAAACTGACCCACATCCGCCGAGAAAGCCCCGCCGCGTTTCGTCGTGATCACCACTTTGCCACCTTCCAGCTGCACCGAAAACGCGCTATCAGTTCCATCTACGCTACTGCTAATGATATCCGTGGCCGCTGGCTCAGAGGTCCCCCAGCTATGACCATCCCAGAAACGCCACGCCGACATTGTAGCGAGATGGCCCGAGGGCACACGCGCCACCCGCACCGAATATCCCCACGCCCCGGCCGGCAAATAGGCTCCATAAATATACACATATCCACCGGTTGCCATCACGCCGGTTCCCCATTGCACGCCCCCGGCCCGGCCGGTCGACGGCGTGGGGGCAAAGCCGGTAAAGGCGGGGGTCACCGCCGTTCCTACGTTAAAGCTAGCCATATCCGTGCCGAGTGCGGCAAAATAGGGCCAACTATCAGACGCCTTCACATGCGGCGCCATCATGTACAGCTTGCCCCCATCAACCACCGCCGGCCCACCCCAGTAGTAGCTTCCGTCGGCCTGATTCGGAATCGCCTCGGCGGTCCCCAACTGCTGGATCTGCGTTCCGCAGGTAAAAACCACCATATTATGAATAAAATCATGACTATCGAGCCGCGCCGTATCACCAAATATCCAGGCTATTCGACCATCCGGCAGTAGGGTCGAGAGAGCCCCGTCACCGGCCCGCGGCAGCTGACGAAACAAAGCCTGCCATCCGGCCGGCGTGGTGGGGTTTCGCGCGCACCTGGTGACCGCGGCCGATGGCGCCGCCGTTACCGCTTGCGCCAGACCGGTCGGCGCCACCAAGGCTGCCGCAGCCACCAAGGTTATGCTTCGCATCGCCTGAAAGATCTTCATGGACGCATCCTAGCACAAATCTACACCCCGGTTCGGCGCCCCGTGATCAGATTGTAGATAAACACGACCAACGCCACCACCAACAGTATATGAATAAGGCTGCCACCAATATGACCGATCAACCCCAGTAGCCATAAAATCACCAGGACCACAATTATGGTATAAATCATACTTCCCTCCAGTTACTCGTGTGATTTTGCCTTGCTTAAAGCATCATTACTTTGTGCATAATTACAAAAGATAACCAAAAATAAGCCTAGCCTCATCAAAAACTACAGTCCTTCACCAGATTGGCACTCTTGACGCATGAGTGCCAAAGCCAGTAAAATAATCTTATGACACCCCGCCAGCAAGACATTCTCGGCGCCATCGTGGAGCTATATGCCAAAACCGCCGAGCCAGTTGGCTCCATGGCGCTCTGCGAGCAATTCGAAACCTCCAGCGCTACGATTCGTGCCGAGATGGCCGCGCTCGAAGCCGGCGGCTACATTATGCAGCCCCACATCTCCGCCGGCCGCGTCCCCACCGACAAAGGCTACCGCGCCTACGTCAACGCCCTCGATGAGCCCACCCACGACGGCCGCCACGAGCAGGCGCTCGCCCACCAAATCCGCACTTCCGGCGAGCATGAGCGCACCATCAAAAACGCCGTCGAGTCGCTGGCGCACGTCACCTCCAATCTCGGGCTGGCCACCATCGGCGCCAACCTTTACCTCACCGGCATGGCCGGGCTGTTTCAGCACCCCGAATTCAACGGCGGCCGCCAGGCCTACGAAGTCGCTCGCCTGCTCGACAGCCTCGAAGAATGGCTCGCCGAAGCCGCCCCCAACGCGCCCATCAGCGTCTACATCGGCCGCGAGAACCCCATTGGCCGGGCCTCCGGCGCCACCCTCATCATCAGCCGCTTCCAGTCGCCGTTTTCGAGCCGTAGCTACATCGGCGTCCTCGGTCCCACCCGCCAAAATTACGGCCCGGTCATTGGCCTGGTGCAATATACCGGTAAACTATTAGAGGAAGCCCTCAATTAGGAGAAATTATGGCCAAAAAGACCGAAGATCAGCAGTCCGAAGCCCAAAACCAATCCACCACCGAAGTCCACGTTGAAGCTCGTTCCGAGCAGACCATAACCCCCGGCACCGTCTCCAACGACCAAGTCGCCGAACTCACCGCCGACCTCCAGCGCCTCCAGGCCGAATTCATCAATTACAAACGCCGCGCCGACGCCGAGCGCGCCGACCTCGCCAACTTCGCCACCGCCCGCGTGGTGCGCGAATTTTTGGCGGTGCGCGACAGCTTCGACCAGGAGCAGGCCCACCGCCCGGCCAAATTCGACGCCGCCTGGGCCGCCTCCATCGACGCCATCCGTGCGCAGTTCGACAAGGCCCTATCCAACCTCGGCGTCGAGCGCTTCGAGTCTGTCGGCCAATCCTTCGACCCCCACCGCCACGAGGCCGTCGCCTCAGACGGCGCCGGCGACACCGTCACGAAAGAGCTCCAGGCCGGCTACAAACTCGGCGACACCATCCTGCGCCCCGCCATGGTGGAAGTGGGCGGCTCGTCCGAGCCCGCAGCGTAAACCGATCTGCTATCATAATCGTACTATGAGGCAACAAGGCCCACCTCCCGAATCCTCGATTACGCCCCACGACTCGACCCCCACCGATTGGGAGCTCCAACACCTTCCCTCGCTCAATGATCAAGTCCGGCGTCGCAGTGATGCCTTTGAGGATTGGCCAACCCCAGGCACAACCCCGGAACAAGCCGCTAGCCATGTCGACAGTTCGCCGGTCAAAGCTTCCGGCCGCCCCGCCCATCACGATCGCTGGAGCGACCAAGATTCCGACTGGGGTCCCGACGACCCGCGCACGCAAGCCCGCGTCGAAGCCGCTCGCGTAGCCGTCGAAGCCGCATCCTTCCCGAAAACGCCGGCCGAAGCCTCTCAGCCAGCCAGCCCAGAGGGCCGCACCACCCATGGCTCAGATAGTATGGCGGACGAGGACTCTAGCCCAGCCCCAAAAGCCCGGCGCAAGGGACCCCTACAAGCTGTCCGGGAATCGGTCAGAGAGGTATTCCGAAGGAATTCCAATAGAAATCAGGCGCCCGCACGTGAGGAGCGGCGTCGGCCCGCTGCCCCGGAAGAAATCCATTTCGACGAGGAAAGCGCTTCCCGGGCCATCATGTCAACCGCTCGCGAATATGAAATCCCCCTTGATTTAGACCGATTAAAAAGGCTTGTAGAAGTAGCCAGAGACAAGGTAACGAATAAAAGCGAGTTTAGCGGCCAAGAAAGCCCGTACGATAACGAAGGATTAATAATTCATCCACCAGATTTAGAGGATGAGTCAACCAGCAGGATTGATTTCCTTCCGCCTTCCACGGCCAATGGGGTAGTTGCCCGCACCCCCCAGCGTGAAGATATGACACGTATCATGCTGATGGGTATACGCGGGATGCAGGATTACCTGCTACTCGTAGACGCCGGGTATATCGCTCGGCCAACAAAAATTCGAGGCAAAACCAATCCAACGATGGCCACTATTGCTAAGAGATTTGGGTTCGTTGCCGCCGACCCTATGCCTGATGAAAGCATGCCAGACAGCAAGCAAATTACGGTGGAAGCCAGTTTTGATGATATCCACGAACACATGCTTTCTCCCGAGATTCGGCGGTATGAGACCTTACTGGCAAAACGCGCCGCTAGTAATTAGCACTCTTGACACCCGAGTGCCAATTTCCTAACCTAAAATCGTACAAAAAATAGTAAACCTTAAGCCCCTAAGGAGGTACTATTATGGCCAATTCACTCATCACTTGGGACCCGTTCCGCGAGCTCGACGACATGACCGACCACATGAACCGGCTCGTCAGCCGCAGTCTCACCGGTGTCGGCACCGGCCTACCCGCTGCACCCGCCACCGACATCTACGAAGAGGGCGGCAAGCTCGTTGTCGAAACCGCCCTGCCCAACTTCAAAGACGATGATGTAAACGTACAAATCAACCAGGACCGCCTCGAGATCAAAGCCGAGCACCGCTCCGAAGACGAGAAAAAAGACCGCAACTACCTGCGCCGCGAAAGCACCCAGTCGAGCTACTACCGCCAGTTTATGCTGCCTTCAGACATTGACACCGACTCCGCCGATGCTAAGTTCGAAAACGGCGTTCTGTGCGTCACCTTCGACCGCAAAGAGCCCCCGCAGCCCAAGCGTCTGCAGCTGTCGAGTGGCAAAAAAGCCGACAAGAGCGAAAAATAATCTCATGATCTAAGCAAAAAGCCGCCGCCGCGGCTTTTTGTTATTCTAGAACCATGTCTACCAACCCAGACCTCCCCATTCTCGCCTTTGCCACTCCCGTCGACTGGGAGCAGTGGCTGGCTAAGAATTCTGCCTCCTCCGGCGGATTATGGCTCAAAATAGCCAAAAAATCCTCACATACCCCATCCGTAACCTACCCGCAGGCTCTCGACATAGCCCTCTGTTATGGCTGGATCGACGGTCAAAAAAACGCTCTCGACGACCATTTTTGGCTCCAAAAATTCACCCCCCGCCGGCCCAAAAGCGCCTGGTCGGAGATAAACGCCGCTAAAGCCGAGCAGCTCATCACTGCCGGCAAAATGCACCCGGCCGGTCTCGCCCAAGTCGAAGTCGCCAAACAGGACGGTCGCTGGGCCAAGGCCTATGCCAGCCAAAGCACCGCCACCGTCCCGGACGACCTTGCCGTCGCGCTTGAGGCCAATCCCAAAGCTAAAGCCTTCTTCGCCGCGATCAACGGCAGCAACCGTTACGCGATTCTGTACCGAATCCAAGACGCCAAGCGCCCTGAAACTCGCGCCGCCCGCATCACTAAATTCGTGGACATGCTCGCTCGCGGCGAAACGTTGTTATAGGAATGATCCGCATCACATCAACCTCAAGACTCAAAAAATTGAGTCGCCAGGTTGACCCCGGAGCCGCGCAGGTTCGCGCGGCTCCGGGACTTCGTCAGACCTACTTCGCCCTCTCCCTCGTGGGCGGCCCCATGCCGGGCCACCACCGCCGGTAGCGCGGCCCGACGTAGAAGTAGAGACGCTCGGCGAGCATCTCCGCGGTGGGCGGTGTCGCCGGCATGAGTACCACCGGGTACATCCGGCCCGCCGGCGTCACGGTGGGCGTGCGGCCCTCGGTGAGCGCCTTCACGCTCACGAGCACCTCGTCGCCCTCGTGGAGCACCTCGTCGCCCTCCGCCGTGGCGACGTGCCGGAACACGATCGGCCGCTGGCCGGGCACGGTGACGGTCGCCTGCAGCCCCTTGCCCAGGGTGACGATCTGCCAGCCCAGGGCAGTGACGAAGCGGTGCACCGAGCTGGGCCCCGACGCGCTGCGGTACATCCGCAGTCGCCAGAGCGCGTCCACCGTGAGATCCGTGTCCGGGTACTCCTCCAGCGACTTCTCCGCCTCGCGGCGGAACCCTTCGGCCACCCAGCGCCACACGAGCGGCGCCTGGTGCGGGTAGCTCTCGAGCTGCTGGGAGATGGAGCGCTCGATGGCCCCGACCAGCTGCGGGTTGCCGCCCCTCGCCAGTGCATAGCCCATCAGGATGAGGTTCCACCCGTTGGGCTCGCATCGCGCCGCCACGGCCAGGAGCTTGTCCCACGGCAGCGCCAGGGCGGCTTCCAGCTGCGCCGCATCGTCGATGTAGCGCAAATGGCTGGCCGCCTCGCGCAGCACGAGATCGACCCAGCCTGGCCCCATCGCGCCCATGCTGACGCGGGCGAACCAGGCCGCGAGGGTCTCGCGGTGGTGGCTGATGACGTCGCCCGGGTCCAGACGCGCCAGCGCGATGGCCATTTCGTAGGCCACATTGTTCTCGCTGCCGAACAGGTCCTGCGCCGCCGGGTCCATCCAGAAGGTGATCCGGTGGTACCGGTCGGCGTAGCTCTCCGTGCAGCACAGTCGCCGCACGAGGCCGCGCGCGAAGTCGTCACCGCGCACCTCCCGCGCCAACTGGGCGTACAGGTGGGTCTTCTCGACGCGGGGGTTGTCGTCGGCACCTTGCCTGTAGACGAACCAGTTCATCAGCAGCCGGTTGGCGAGCAGGTCGACGCTACCGCCCTCGGTGAGCGCGTAGCGCACTACTTCCTCGGTAATGTGCTTGCACTCGCGCAAGTGGGCACGAATGGCCTCGTCGGTGGTGCTGGTGGTCGTGTTGGTGTCCATTGATCACTCCTCGGTCGGGCGGCATGGCCGCAAACAAGCGATCTGATCGGTATAGGTTATTCAGGTCCAAAATCTGACCGCGAAATTATACAACAAATTAGCAAAGAATGCAACAATACGCAAAATTGTCTGAAGTTCACCCACCCCACTCATTAGCACTCTTGACACCCGAGTGCCAATTTCCTAATATGAGAACGTATCAGCAGCCCCACCCGGGGAGTGCTAAAATAATCGCAAATCACACGCCACCCGCGCGAATTGAGAAGGAGAATTATGGGTAAAATTATCGGAATCGACCTCGGCACCACCAACTCAGCCATGTCCGTGATGGAGGGCGGCCAGCCTACCATCATCGCCAACGCCGAGGGCGGCCGCACCACCCCGAGTGTGGTAGCCATGTCCAAAAACGGCGAGCGCCTCGTGGGCCAGGTCGCCAAGCGCCAGGGCGTCATCAACCCCGACAACACCATCTTCAGCGTCAAGCGCCTCATCGGCCGCAAATTCGAAGACCCCGAGGTGCAGCGCGACATTAAGCTCATGCCCTACAAGATCGAAAAAGCCGCCGGCGGCGTGAAGGTCAAAATGGGAGACAAGTCCTATACACCCGAGGAAGTCTCGGCCATGATTCTCAGCAAGCTCAAGGCCGACGCCGAAGCCTTCCTCGGCACCACCGTCACCGAAGCCGTCATCACCGTGCCCGCCTACTTCGACGACGCCCAGCGCCAGGCCACCAAAGACGCGGGCAAAATCGCCGGCCTCGAAGTGAAGCGCATCATCAACGAGCCCACCGCGGCCGCCCTCGCCTACGGCCTGGAGAAGAAAAAAGAAGAGAAGATCGTGGTTTACGACCTCGGTGGCGGCACCTTCGACGTCTCGGTCCTCGAGCTCGGCGACGGGGTGTTTGAGGTCAAATCCACCAACGGCGACACCCACCTCGGCGGCGACGACTTCGATCTCGTCATCATGAACCACCTCGTAGACGAATTTAAGCGCGAGCAGGGG
This sequence comes from Candidatus Saccharimonadia bacterium, assembly GCA_035544015.1. Taxonomy (NCBI): domain Bacteria; phylum Candidatus Saccharimonadota; class Candidatus Saccharimonadia; species Candidatus Saccharimonadia bacterium. The sequence goes on along the minus strand of DATKIP010000082.1, from coordinate 22,126 downwards.
ATCGACCTCAAAGAAGACAAAGCCGCCGTGCAGCGCCTCAAAGAAGCTGCCGAAAAGGCCAAGATTGAGCTGAGCACCACCAACGAATCCGAAATCAACCTGCCCTTCATCACCGCCGACGCCTCCGGCCCCAAGCACTTCCAATACGCCATGACCCGCGCCAAGCTCGAATCGCTCGTCGGCGACCTCATCGCCAAGACCGCCGGCCCCTGCGAAGCCGCGCTCAAAGACGCGGGCCTCAGCAAGGGCGACATCAACGAAATCGTGCTCGTCGGCGGCATGACCCGCATGCCGGCTGTGCAGAAGAAGGTCGAAGAACTCTTTGGCAAGAAGCCCCTCCAGGGCGTGAACCCCGACGAAGTCGTTGCCATCGGCGCCGCCGTGCAGGGCGGCGTGCTAGCCGGCGACGTCAAAGACGTGCTGCTGCTTGACGTCACTCCGCTGAGCCTCAGCATCGAGACCATGGGCGGCGTTGCCACGCGCATGATCGAGCGCAATACCACCATCCCCACCAGTAAATCCCAGGTCTACTCCACCGCTGCCGATTCCCAGACCCAGGTCGAAATCAACGTCCTCCAAGGCGAGCGCGAGTTTGCCCAGGACAACAAATCCCTCGGCCGCTTCGTGCTCGACGGCATCCCGCCCGCCCCGCGCGGCGTCCCGCAGGTTGAGGTCACGTTCAACATCGACGCCAACGGCATCGTCAACGTGAAGGCCATGGACAAAGGCACGGGCAAAGTCCAGCACATCACCATCCAAAACTCCGGCAACCTCAGCGAAGACGAAGTCAAACGCATGCAGCAAGAAGCCGAGGCCAACGCCGAGACCGACAAAGCCCGCAAGGACCTCATCGAGGCCCGCAACCACCTTGACAGCCTCGTTTACACTGCCGAAAAGACGCTCAAAGACGCCGGCGACAAAGCGCCCGAAGAAGACAAAAAGGCCGTCGAGGAAGCCATCACCGCTGCCAAGGCCGAGCTCGAATCCGACGACAAGGCCAAGCTCGAATCGCTGGCTAGTGACCTGAGCGAGAAAATGCAAAAAGTCGGCGCCGCCATGTATGCCGCCGGCGCCGCTGAACCCGCCGGCCAGCCCGGCACCGAGGGCGCACCGGAAGAAGTCGGCGCCACCGAGGCCGACGGCAAGCCCAGCGACAAGCCGGCCGACGGCCCCGTCGAGGGCGAAGTCGTCGACGAGGGCGGCCCGGACAAGAAGTAATGCAGGGCGTCCTCCTTGCTATTCTGCTCATCATTCTCATAGCTCCCGCCATCCTCGTGGCTATCGTGGTGTTCGCACTTCGTTCCGCACGTGGTCCCCGGAGCGGCCGCGGGCCGGTCATTGGGAGTCGGATTATCGAGGGCGAAGTAGTCGGGGAACGTAGACAGAAGTAAGTGGACCAGCTAATCCATAAAGTGATCGGTTTTAGTTCGCTTTTAGCCTCAAATCGTGTTAAAATGAGAGCATAAATAACGGACAAGGGGGATAACCATTGGACAAGCAAATCGAAGCCACACAAGCTAGTTTTGAAGAGATCAAGCACATCGAAAACAACGTTGAGTTTTGGTCGGCGCGCGAGCTTATGCCTCTCCTCGAATACACCACTTGGGAGAAGTTTGAAAACGCTATTAAGCGTGCCATAATCGCGGCCCAGACATCCGGGGCATCGCTAGAGGACCATTTTCCCGGCGCCGCGAAATTGGTATTGACAGGCAGTGGAGCAGAACGCAAAGTAACCGATTACAAACTCACCCGCTACGCCTGCTACCTCATCGCCCAAAACGGCGACCCGCGTAAAAAAGCCATCGCCCAAGCCCAAACGTACTTTGCCGCTCAGACCCGCAAACAGGAGCTCACCGACCAACACCAAGCCGAGGTCAAGCGCGTCGAAGCCCGCGAACGCCTCACGGCCACCGAAAAGAAATTCTCCGGCGTCCTCAATGCCCATGGCGTCGATAGCAAAGGCATTGCCGAAATCCGTTCTTCGGGCGACCAAGAACTCTTCGGCGGCCATTCCACTGCGGACATGAAGTCCAAATACGGCGTCCCCTCGGCCAAACCCCTGGCCGATTACCTGCCAACCATTACCCTCAAAGCCAAGGACCTCGCCACCGAAATGACCAGCGTGAACACGCTCCAAAACGAGCTCCAGGGCAAGCCAATCGTCAAGCGCGAGCACGACCAAAACAACCGGTCCGTGCGCCAAGCGCTGCTAGAGCGTAGTATTAAACCTGAAGCACTCGCGGCTCAAGAAGATATCGGCAAGGTCAAGCGCCGGCTGGGCAAAGCCCCAAAGGAATTAAAAGGCAAAGAATGACGTTGACTCCCGGCCCTAATCAGGTTAATCTTAATCCAAGTCACCCCGCTTGGAGTCCAGCCTCGCGGGGCTTTTGTATACAGGAGGCCGCATGATCGTTTATCTCGACGGCGAAAACGTCGTTCACCAACTCATGGACGTGCTGCGCCGCACCGGGCGGCTCAAGTCGCGCGAAGATCTCCTCAACGTCAACCTCGTGGAGCTCATCAAGCAGCTCGTAGGCGCGCGCGAGCTCAAGGTTAAGTACTACACCACCACCCTCTCGGTCGCCAAAAACGACGAAGAACTCGAAAAACGCAGCCAAGAAATGATCGCCTGGACAGCTCTTTGGACCAATCACCTCATGGATCAAGGAATTGAGATTATCAAGGCTGGTAAACTCCGCGTGCAAGATGGGCATGTCTGCAAGAATTGTGGCTTTCGAGAGCCAATATTTCGCGAAAAGGGCGTGGACGTGCGCCTGGCTGTCGATCTCGTCGTCGATTCCGAAACCGACAAAACCCTCGTCATTTGGAGCTCCGACGCCGACCTCGTGCCGGCCGTGGAGGTGGTGAAAGGCCGGGGAGCCCGCGTCAAAATTTTGGCGCCCGCCGACTCGCTCACCTGGGGCCTCGCCCGCCAGGCCGGCGAGTGGCAAACGTATCAGGACGGCCAACTCATTAAGATATTCGACAAGGTAAAAAAAGAGAACCAGCCCGATGGCGACCAAGCGTGATTATTACGACATTTTAGGAGTGAGCAAATCGGCCACGGCCGAGGAAATTAAGCGCGCCTACCGCAAGCTGGCCATGGAGCACCACCCCGACAAGCACGGCGGCGACGATGCCAAGTTCAAAGAAATCGGCGAGGCCTACGACACGCTCAAAGACCCGCAAAAAAAGACCGGCTACGACCAATTTGGCCACGCCGGCGCCGGCGGCAACCCCTTTGGCGGCGGCGCGGGAGGCGGCCAGGCCGGTGGAGCCCAGGGTTTTGGCGGCTTCGACTTCAACGGCGCCGGGTTTGATTTCTCCGACATCCTCAACCAGTTCATGGGCGGCGCCGGCGGCGGGGGAGCCACTCGCGGCCCGGCGCGCGGCCGCGACCTGGAGGTCTCGGTCACCATCGATTTCGCCGACGCTGTTTTTGGCACCGAGACCGATGTCACCGTCACTATGGACGACGCCTGCGAGCACTGCACGGGGAGCGGCGCCGAGCCCGGCACCAAGCTCAAGACCTGCGACACCTGCAAAGGCCGGGGGCAGGTGGTGCGTGTGCAGCAGACCATTCTGGGCGCCGTGCAGCAGGCCAGCGTCTGCCCCACCTGCGCCGGCCGGGGCCAAGTGCCCGAGAAGGCCTGCAGCGTCTGCCGCGGCGCCGGGGTGCTGCGCCGATCCAAGAAACTCAGCATCAAAATCCCGGCCGGCGTCGACGACGGCGCCACCATGCGGCTCACCGGCCAAGGCGCCGCGGCTCGTGGCGGCGGCCCGCGCGGCGACCTTTACGTCCAGATCCGCATTCGCCGTGACCGCCGCTTTGAGCGCGATGGCCGCGATATCCTCTCCGACACCGGCGTTTCCATGACCGAAGCTGCCCTCGGCACCGAGGTGAGCGTTGAAACCGTCGACGGCCCCGTCACGCTCAAAGTTCCGGCCGGCACCCAAAGCGGCAAGGTCTTCAAGCTCTCCGGCCGCGGTGTGCCCGGACTGGGCGGCCGATCACGCGGCGACCACCTCGTCACCGTCACCGTCGACATCCCCACCAAACTCTCCGCCAAACAACGCCAGCTCCTCGAAGAGTTCGCCGCCGAATCAACCGCGGGCAAAAAAGGCTTCTTCAAGCGCTAACGTCCGTCGCCGCCATTGACAAAACATAAGAATAATGGTAGTATGAATGCCGTCCTCCTCTGGAGGCACTGACAGAGTAGTCTCGCTCCCACCTTCCGTCCCGTCTCTTCGTGTAAGGAGCCCCAATGACGCCGCAAGTCGTCGTCGCCTTCGCCGCTGCCCTCGCCGGCGTCTTCTTGTCCCAGCCCTTTCGCTGGGCCGGGCGCCGTGTCATTCGTGGCACCGCCCTGGGGCGCCACCACGACCAGCGCCAGGTCACCAAGCTGGCGCGGAAGTTGATCGAGAAATACGGCCTCAACCCACGCGGCCTGACAGCCGAGCTCAACTCGAGCACGGGCCAGAGCTCCGGCTTCACCGCGACGTATTCCAGCATCAACGAAGCCTGGACCGTCACGGTAAAGCATGGCCGCTGGCCCCTGTGGGCCACGGAAATCTCCAACCGCTCGGCTCGGCTCCGTCTGTGCCGCTCCGCGACCCCGGAGGAGAAGGTGGAGATCGTCTCCGCGGCTATCCTCAATCGGGTCCTCCCGATGGCCGCAGGATGAACTGACGCATCCACCCGCCCTCGGCGGCACGGACGGGCTTCGGCCCGGTGAAATGAACCCGTATCTCGGGCACCATTTCTTTCCCCTGCCGCCACCGCAGACCCCGGCGATCTACTCTGTCGCCAACCCAAGCTTTCAATGCATCACCTTGAAACCCTAGGTTGGCTCTGCACTCAGCAAAGATGACCCGGAGGGGCAAAAATCATCAAGCTCACCAGCAAAGATGACCCCAAAAACGTATAATGCCACTATGAATCTCCTCATCCTCGGTGCCACCGGCAAGGTCGGCCGACTCGTAGTGGCCGAAGCGCTTGCTCGCGGCCATGACGTCACGGCGCTCGTGCGTAATCCCGCTAAAGTTGCTCAAACCCACCCGCACCTCACCGTCATCACCGGCAATCTCAAAGACCCCGACGTCATGCGCCAGGCCCTCGCGGGCCAAGACGCTGTCATCAGCGCCCTCGGCCACAAATCGCTCGCCAAATCCGACATTCAAACCGCCGCCACCCGCGCGGTGCTCGCCGCCCTCCAGCCCGGTCAGCGCTTCGTCAGCCTCACCGGCCAGGGCGTGTCCGACCCCAGGGACCCAGCGCCAACCCTCGGCGCGCGCCTCGTCACCGCCGGCATCAAGCTCGTGCCCGGCGGCCTCTACGCCGACGGCGCCGCGCATGCCCGCCTCATGCGCGAAAGCGCCGCCGATTGGACCCTCGTGCGCTCACCCGTCATGACCGGCGGCGCGGCCACGCACCATTATCGCGTTGGTTACCTCAAAATTGGTCTCTTCACCACCGCCCGCCGCGCCGATGTGGCCAGGTTTATGGTCGCCGCCGCCACCGACCCCGCCGGCAAGTGGTCGCGTCAAGCGCCCATGGTTGCCAGCCGCCAGTGATATACTGGCAACCATAAGCGTCAACGTCGCCCATGCAGCTGCCCGCCCTCAACGCCAACATTATCATTATCGCCGTGCTCATCGTCACGGCGCTCTACGGGCTTGTGGCCGGCAAGCAGCGCCTGCGCATTCTCATTCTCAGTGTGTACGTCGGCATCGTGCTGGCCGGGCAATTAAAAGACACTTTGGCGCCGCACCTGCCCATGCTCGGCGCCGATCAGGTCGCCTGGCTCCTGTTTGGCCTACCCATCGTTATCTTTGGGATTGTCGGCATCGCGCACAAAAAAGCCCACGACAAAGGCGCCTTCATCGCCAACCTGCTCGTGGGCCTATGCACCGGCGCGCTCATCGTCTCAAGCGCCCTGCAGCTGCTCCCCACCAGCCAAATGTCCGCCATCGACAACGATTCCTTCCTCGCGCTCAATCTCCAGCAGTTTCACCTCTGGATCCTCGGCCTACTCCCGGTCGTCGCGTTACTAATGGGCTTCATGCACGGCAAAGAGCACAAAGGCCACTAGCGTTGCCAAAATGCCCCAAATCCGGTACTATTGAGCGGTTTAACAGCTATGGGCCCATAGCTCAGTTGGTTAGAGCAGCTGCCTTTTAAGCAGCGTGTCCTGGGTTCGAGTCCCAGTGGGCCCTCCAAGGAATTATTTAGTGCCGCTTTTAGTCTTTCGACGCAAAATTCTCACATAATGTCATGAGAATCTCCCGCTTCACACGCATGTCCTTCGACTCGCAGAAGTGGATAGGGGCGTAGGCGGCAAAGTTGCCCGTTAGCCAAAACCAGCGCCTCATCCGCCCCAGCGCCTATATGGCCACTGCCCCACGGCACGATATTAAGTTTATTGGTCAGGCGCCGCTCGCATATACCGCTACCTTTTAATTTGTTTTTGATGCTAAAATATTGCCATATGAATGCAAGCCAAGGTCAACGCAATCGCAGGTTCTCTCGAAAATCAATGATCCTTATCGGTGCGGCTGCTTTGGTGGCTCTTGCCCTCGCCGCTGGCGGCGCTTTCGCGCTGTTCCGCCACGATGGGACTGAGAAACTTACGGGTGCAAAACAAGAAGTTGCAAAGAAGGCACTGAGCTTTGAGCAGAAGAATTCTAGTGTCAGCCCTATGCCCAGCTTTACCCAACAAATACATGTTGATGAAGTGAGGGCGATATCGTCTGACGAGAAAACCAAATATTGCACAAACTCTGCCTACGTCAGCGATGACCCCAATGACCCCCGTTACTACGCCGTTGTAATGAGTCTGCACAAGTTGTTTGAGGCTGAATCCAAATCGGTAACTGAGTTAGGCTGTGACTTTTTGCAGCTTGATGAGGGTTACTTCAAATAGTTCGTTTCTTGCTTAGATAAGGTAGAAAAACTATAATTGCTGAGCATTCGCCCAAAAAGCGATAGCAACCGCATGGAACAGGCATCCACAAGGTGCTTGTTTTTGTACGTTCACATCCCCGGTCCAAGCCGATCAGAAAGGCCACCATGAATCGATCAAGGCGACTGTGGGCGAGGCTTATGCTCGTCACCACATTCGCAGCCACTGGCGCGGTGATGGGGGTCTCCGCTGCGCATGCGGCGGACACAAGCTTCCTGTTGCCGGCAGATCAGCACTATCTCGCGGACTGTGGTCGGTTCTGGCCCTCTACGGGCTACTTCCAGACCACGCACATCTCGGGCGACAACTACGTCGCCACGCTGGATTTCAAGATGACGCAGTCTCAGATCAACTCGCTGGAATGCGTGTCGCCCTACCTGGAGCTGGACTTCCATATCTTCGGGTTCAGCACACCGTCAGAGTGGGACCGCTACTCGGTGTCGACCAACATTCCGGGCGCCATTCACGATGTGGCTACGATGGACTACGCGCTCAACGACGCCACTCCTGGCTTGACTCGCATCCGCGCAGCCGACCTCCAGGCGGGGACCGAGTATCACGCGGATGTGATCTTCAACCAACCGCTGGTTCCTGCCAACGGAAGCCCACGGGTTTCAATCGAGTGGGTGCCAAGCTACTGGGCTTCGAGCGTCGCAGAGCAGGGGTTCTGCGCTCTGTGGCGTCAATCCATGGGCGATGCTGAGTGTGTCTTCGGCAAAACGAGGGTATATCTCAGCCATGCCTACAACAACAACGTGTCGCTCATCTTCGATGGCTATCGTTGGTGGGAGTTCTCATCGGCAACGCCAACTAGCTCGACGCCGCCGTCAACGGACATTGCGCCATCACCAGCGCCGGCCCCCTCCAGCAACCCGTTTGGCAGCCTCGATGAGGCCGGGTCGGTAGCCGACCAAGCCAAGGTTCGTGTCCGCGGCTGGGCCATCGACCCCGATACGACGAGCTCAATCACCGTGCACATCTACATCGACGGAGCCTACGCTGGTGCAACCACGGCCAACATGTCGCGCCCCGACATCGGGGCGGCCTACCCCGGCTACGGCAACAATCACGGCTACGAAGCCCAGTACGCCATCGGGAGCGGCGCACATGAGGTCTGCGCCTATGCCATCAATACGGGCTCGGGTAGCGTCAATACGCAGCTTCCGAGCTGCAAGCCGGTGCAGGGGCCTCAGCCCCCGCGCGTGGCCAGCCTCGACAGCAGCCACACGCTGTGGATCAAGGAGGGGGCGATCGGCGCTGTCTGGACGCAGGTAGCGACGGGTGTCGACCAGTTCGGGCTCTCTCTCAACCGCATCGCGATCCTGCAAGGGTCAACCCTCGCCATCAAGGAGGGGGCAATGAATGCCCCCTGGGTCACCGTAGGAACGAACGTCAGCGCCTTCCGGGTGACCGACAACCGGGTGGGCGCTCTCTTCGGAAACGACCTGTCCATCAAGGAAGGACCCCTCGGGGCCGGGTGGACGACCGTCTCCACCAACGTCATCGACTTCGACATGTCACCCAAGCGCATCGCGGTGCTTGACGGTGATGGCTACCTCAGCGTCAAGGAAGGCGCCATCGGCGCAAGCTGGACAATGGTGTCCGGCGGTGCCGATGGCTTCAGCGTCTCGGATACGCGTGTCGATGTCTGGGGCGGAGGCAGCCTGTATGTGAAGGATGGATCGATCGGCGCGACCTGGACGCTGGTTTCGGCCAATTCCATCGCCGGTGCTCTGTCGCAGTAACCATGACAAGTAGCCCCCAGCGGGAAGGCCCTTGGCCTCGCGCCGGGGGCTCTTCTCGTGACGAGTTATAAAAGTGGTTTGCTATACTGGCATCAAATGACCATTGCGAACAAAACCCTCGTGGCCTCGGGCATGGTAGCCGCCTTGGCTATCGTTATTTTGGCGGCCAACATTAGCTACATGTATGATCTTTTGGGCCGCTGCGTCTCCTCAAAAAACGACTGCCAGCCCTACGCCTATTGGGATCTTATCAACCTCGGCGCCCTGATCCTGCTCGGAGCAGCGCCGCTCATGCTGATCCTGGGGCTGGTGCTGCGCATTCGGGCCAATCGTCGAGCCAAGCCGGCCGAATAATTTCGCCGCTCATGCTTGATGTTCGCTTTTAGTTCGCACATAATCGCCCCATGCGTCGCACTACCCAGATCAGCCTCAGTTTCGCCGCGCTCGTCGTCGGCGCGGCGTTGGGGCGCGCCGGGCTCCAGGCCGGGCCCGAGCTGCTGGCGCTCGCCCTGGCCGCCGCCCTGTTTGCCCGCCGCACGCGCCTGGCATTCACGTGCCTCCTGCTCGCCCTGGCCGCCTTCGGCCTGTGGCGTGCCACCGCGTGGGCCGATGGCCGCCACCAGCTCGCCAACCTCATCGGCCACACCATCACGGTCACCGGATCGGTCGCCGACGATCCCAGCACCGGCACCACCGGCCAGGTCGACTTCAAGCTCTCGGACCTCACCGTGGATGGCCGCCACCTGCCCGGCAGCCTCAGCGTGCACCAGTATCCGGTGCGGCTCCAGCGGGGCTACCGGGTGCGCCTCACCGGCCCGGTAAAAGCCGGCTTTGGCACGGCGGTGGCCTCGCTCGGCTTCCCCAAGCTTGAAGTGCTGTCCACCTACCAAGACCCGCTCGAGCAGACCCGCCAGCGCTTTTTCACCGGCGTCAAAACCGCCTTACCCGAGCCGCTGTCATCATTTGGCCTCGGCCTGCTCGTGGGCATCCGCGCCCTCATACCCAAGCCCATGCAAACCGAGCTCACGCTCGTGGGCCTGTCGCACCTCGTGGCCGTCTCCGGCTACAACCTCACCATCATCGTCGCTGCCGTCGACCGGGCCCTCAAGCGCGCGGGCCGCGGCGTGGCGCTGGTGACCTCGCTGTGGCTCATCGCCGGCTTCCTCATTGTCACCGGCGCCTCCGCGAGTATTGTGCGTGCCAGTCTGGTGGCCGTGCTCTCGCTGCTGGCCTCGTTTTACGGCCGTCGCTTCAACCCGCTCGCCCTCATTCTCGTCGCGGCCGGCATTACCGCCGCCTTCGATCCCGGCTACCTCACCGACCTCGGCTGGCTACTCTCGTTTTTGGCATTCTTCGGCATCTTGGTGGTGGCGCCGGCTGTCGAAGCGCGCTTGCACCACCCGCGGTCGGTCATCGTCCGGCTGTTCATTGAGTCGTTCGTGGCCCACATCCTCACCTTGCCGCTCATTTTATGGATGTTCGGCCAGCTCTCCATCGTCGCGCCGCTCTCCAACGTCCTCATCCTACCGCTTGTACCGCTGGCCATGGCCGTGAGCTTTGCGGCCGGTTTGGCGGGCATGTTCGTGCCCGCCTTTGCGGGTTGGTTTGCCTGGCCGGCCATGCTGGTGCTCGGTTTCATCACCAAGGTCATCGACCAATTCGCCGCCCTACCCTGGGCCGGCCGCACCGAGCACATCAGCCTGGCCGGAATGCTGGCCATGTACGCGCTCATTCTGGCTGGTACCGTAGCCCTCAAGCGCATCAACACCCGTCGCGGCCATGCCGAGGCGCCGTCCTCTCACCTCCTCGAGCCCGTCCAGGCATAATGTCTGAGCTTGTGTGTTCGCTTTTAGTTCGGTAGCATATCGGCATGGACGTCAAGGATTACATCGCCTGGCATGATCAAAAGACCCTCCTTCAAGGGCGGCAGAGCACGCAATATTTTTACGAACAAGAAGTTTGGTGGACTGCCCTCGGCCTCAATATCGGCTTTGAGGAAAATGGCAAAAACGTCGACTTTTCCCGGCCCGTGCTTATTCTACGCAAGTTCAATTACCGCTTTTTTCTCGGCGTCCCGCTATCGACCCAACCGCACATCGGCCGCCATTATTATGGGTTTCAGTCGTCTCCCCAATTCACGACCGCGCTCATTTCACAGGTCCGCGCCCTCGACGCGCGTCGTCTCATCAACCTGGCCGGCCGCGTCAGCGACGCCGACCTCGGAATTATTCGCCACCGCACAGCAACTCTTATTGCCGGCCCCAAAAAGTTCTCCCCCCGCCTCTGGGAAGATAACGGGGGGCGGGGCATTGCCTATTTGTAACTCTCAGTATAAGCACCCCTGCCCATCTGTCAACCACCCTCAAAAATGGTATAATACAAGCCGAATTCTATCCGTAAACGAGAACTATCCCATGTCCGGACACTCCAAATGGGCTTCCATTAAGCACCAAAAAGGCATCAAAGACGCCCGCCGCGGCGCCAGCTTTACCAAATTTGCCAACCTCATTTCCGTAGCCGCCCGTGCCGGCGCCGACCCCGACTCCAACTTCAAACTCCGCCTGGCCGTCGACCTCGCGCGCAAATCGGGCGTACCCAACGCCAACATCGAGCGCGCCATCAAGCGCGGCTCGGGCCAAGACGACGCCGGCACCTTCGAGGAAATCACCTACGAGGGCTACGGCCCCGGTGGTGCCGCCATCATCGTGGAAACCGCCACCGACAACCGCAACCGCACCGCCCCCGAGGTCCGCAGCGCCTTCAGCAAGCACGGCGGCAGCCTCGGCACGCCCGGCTCGGTGGCGTACCAATTTAGCCAGCGCGGGGTTATCGTAATTCCTGCCGCCGATCTCGAGGCCGCCACCATGGACGCCATCGAAGCCGGCGCCGAGGACGTGGAAGAGGGTCGAAGATCCGCCGAGGCGGGGGAGGGCCAGCTCATCGTCTACACCAAGCCCACCGAGCTCGACGCCGTTCGTAAGGCCCTCGCCGCCAAAAACTACCAGCCCGAAAAAGCCGAATTGTCATTCGAGCCAGGCACCACCGTCGAAATCACCGACGAAGCCGCCGCTCGCAAGCTTGTGCGCCTCATGGACGCCCTCGACGAGCTCGACGACGTTACGAATACCTACGCCAACTTCGACATCTCAGCGGCCGTAATGGAGCAGCTCGCCGGGTGAACCGCGATATCGTCGGCGCGCTCATCATCTCGGCGGACGGCAAAATTTTGCTCGGGCAAAAAGACCCCGCCTCGGGCGCTGTCTACGCCGACGGCTCGTGGCTCATCCCCGGCGGCGGCGTTGAACCGGGCGAGACCACCCTTGAGGCTCTTCACCGCGAGGTCCTCGAGGAAGTTGGGCTCAAGATCGGTGCGTATCCCATTACCCCGCTCGAAGCCCCCTCCGACCATACTTCCCCCAAAACACTCGAAACCGGCGAGCGCGTGAATGTAAAAATGAAATTCATCAACTTCCGCGTCGACATTCCGCTCCCCGCCGCCAAAATTCCGGTCCAACCTTCGGCCGAACTCCCCACCCTCAAATGGGTAAAACCAGATGAGCTCAAACACCACAAATTACCCCCGCCGTCCATCGAGTACTTCACCAAGCTCGGGTACCTGTCAAGGCTTGACACCGCCCCAAGCCAATCCTAAGATCAGTCATACCGTCCGTGCCCGAGAGATTTAACAATTCGTTCGCCTGAGGCAAGCATCTGTGAGATTCAGAGCAGTACCGCTACCGTAAAGCCGGACCAAACCTCAGGTCGTTCACTTATCCTTCGGATCAAAGGAGAGAGTGGCTTAGTTTAGGTACCAAGCTTCTCCCCGCGAGAAGCTTTTTTACTGCTCGCCCCTTTTGCCGTCGGCTGTTCGATAAGGGGATTTTATGGCTCTGCGTAGACCAAAAATTAAACTTACTACCATACTCACGTTCGCCGCGGGGGCCGTGCTGGTAGCCGGCGCGGCGGTTTTGGCTCAGGCGCCGCACCGCGCCGCCGAAGTAGCCAACGCGACGCGCGCCACGCCGGCGGCCACCAGCGCGGTCACGCCGGCCCCCGTCGTCGCGCCGGCCGCCACCAGCCAGCCCGCCGTCGCCGGTGCGGCCACGCAGGCCCCGTCTGCCAGCTCGGCGCCCGTCGCCAAGCTGGCGGCTCAACCAGCTGCGCCGGCCGCCACTCCCGCGCCTACGCTTGCCGCCGACACCATCACGCTCACCCTCATTGATCCCGACGGCACGTTCCACTACACCGTGCGGCTTCTGCCCGGCACCGATGCCTGCAGCGTGCTCATTCAGGCCAAAAACGAGGGCAAAATCAGCTTCGTCGACATCGATTACTCCTACCTAGCCACCTTGCACAGCGCCTACGTGCGCCAAATCAATTCCTACGCGAACAACTGGACGGTGAAATTAAATGGGGTATCACCGAAAGGTTGTTCGCTAGTTAGCCCCCAACCAAACGATAACGTAACGTGGAGATACCAGTGAAAGCAGTACTCGTCAGATCAGCCGTTTTGTCCGCCGCCCTCACCTTCGCCCTGTCCCCGTTCGCCTTTGCCGTAAACGCTGCCAACCAGACGGCCGTCGATAACGGCGGCGCCTACCTCGCCGGCCTGCAGGCCGCCGACGGTCACATCGGCAATGCGCCCGCCGGCGACACCGATTGGTCGGCCGTAGCGCTCGCCGCCGCCGGTCGCGACCTCGGCACCGTGCAAACCGCCGGCGGCACCAGCCTGCGCGCGTACCTCGCCGGCCATGTGCCCGGTGCCTCCGCCACCCCCAACGATTGGGCGCGCGGCATCATCGCCATCACCGCCGACGGCCAAAATCCCTACGACTTTGGCGGGACCAACTACGTCGCCAAGCTCAAAAGTTTCGCCACCGGCCACCAGCTCGGCAGCGCCACCGATACCAACGACGACTTTTTTGGCCTCATAGCGCTCGCCGCCGCCCGCGTCCCCAATACCGATCCGGTGCTGGCCGACGAGGTCGCTGCCGTACTTTCGTACCAGCACGCCGACGGCGGTTTCACCTACACCACCGGCCCCGCCACCGGCAGTGACGTCGACGACACCGCCGCCGCCATCACCGCCCTGCGCGCCGCCCAGGCGTCCGGCGCCGGCACCGCCGCTGTCGCCACCGCGCTCGCCGCCGCCCAGAGCTACGTGATGCCTTTGCAGCACGCCGACGGTGGGTTCCCGTTTAACCCCGCCTTTGGTCCCGATTCCAACGTCTCTAGCTCGGCCTGGACCCTCATCGCCCTCAACGCCCTCGGCCTCGGCGATGCCACCGCCGGCGCCGCCGCCCAAGGCTACCTCAGCTCACAACAGCTACCCGACGGCTCGTTCCCCTCGTCGTTCACCCCCGGCGTCGGCGATATCTTCGACACCACGCCCGCCGTCACGGCTCTGGCCGGCGCCACCTGGCCGGCGAAGATCTACGCCGGCGCTCTGCCCGTCGTCCAAGACCCCACGCCCTCGCCTAGCCCATCGCCGTCCGTGAGCCCCAGCCCGACTCCCAGCGCCACCCCAAGCCCTGCACCTGCCGGCATTGTGCTCGGTGCTAGTGCCACCCCGACCCCAACTCCCACCACCGGCTCGGTCCTCGGCGCTAGCACCCTCCCCGCGGTCGGCGAAGTCGCCAACCTCACGCTGCTGCTCATCGCGTTCGCCTTCGCCTCGACCGCCGGCCTTGCCGTCTACCTCCGCCAGCGCCGCCGTTAAGGCGACAAAGTTCTCGGTGAGACGAATAGGATAGGCGAGAGGGCAGGCACCATTTTGCCCAAAACGCCTGACAAAACAACGCCCCCACCCAGCCAAGAGAAAGAGTTCGTTTTGAGCAAAATGGTGCCTGCCCGGAAGCAAAACCAAACGTCTCCTCGATAACTGCTAAGATAACCTCATGAGAATCATCGGCGTCGACCCCGGCACTGCCACCACCGGCTTCGGCATCATCGAGCACGATCACGGCCGGCTCACCTTCGTCGACGCCGGCGTCATCACCACGCCTCCGGGCCAGCCCATGCCCGAGCGCCTCATCACGCTTCACACCGAGTTGGCGCAGGTGATCGCCGAGACCAAACCGCAGCAAGCCGCGGTGGAGCAACTATTTTTTGCCACCAACGTCACCACCGCCATCACCGTCGGCCAGGCGCGCGGCGTCATTTTGCTCACGCTCGCCGAGGCCGGGCTCATCCCCGCCGAATACACCCCCATGCAAATCAAACAAGCCACCACTGGCTACGGCGGCGCCAAAAAACCGCAAATTCAGGAAATGGTCAAAACGTTGCTCAAATTACCACAGATTCCCCGGCCCGACGACGCCGCTGATGGGCTTGCCATAGCCATTACTCACGCACATCAGATTTCGCTGATTCCTCCGGCTCGTACAGCTTAGCGTAGTAATCATCGAGCATGCGCTTGGCGGTAAAACGTTCAAGTACCAGTTTCATATTGGCGCGCATCATCCTGATCCAAGCATGTGGCAATCCGTCTTCGCCGCGCTCGTAAAACAGTGGCGCGATCTCCTGCTCCAGCCGTGCGTAGAGTTCCGCGGCCGGGTTATCCACCGGCAGGCGCCACCCGATCGGCCCGATCTTCACCTCGTCGAGCCAGCCGTCCGAGGTCGAAAACTGCAGCGCGCCGTTCATGCTAGCCTTCATGCCCGAGGTTCCGCAGGCCTCGTACCCCCGGATCGGCGTGTTGAGCCACACATCGGCGCCGCGTACCATGATCTTGGCCGTCACCGGATTAAATCGCGGCACATACGCAAACCGACCCGCCAGCCGGGCCTGCTTGGAAGTTGCGATCACCCGCTGCATGAGCTCCACGCCCACCGCGTCGGCCGGATTGGCGCGTCCCGATACCACAAACTGCACTGGGCGCTCGGGATCGTGGGCCAGCCCCGCCAGCCGCTTCATGTCACTCACGAGCAAATCCGGCCGCTTATAGGCCGCCATCCGCCGTGACCACACTACCGTCAACGCGTCGGAATCCAGCTCCACCCCCGTCTGCTCGCGGATCAAGGTAAATAAACGCCGCCGATTTTCGGTGTGGCGCATCCATAATTCATCATCATCCAGCGCCAACGGATCGTCTCCCCAGTTTGCCGCCGCCCAGCGTCCCTGAAACACCCCGTTGGTAATGGTAATGAGCCGGCTTTGCGGGTGCGCCTCCAGCTCCTCGGCCACGTGGATCTCCGACACCCCGTTGACCAACCGCGTTAGCTCAATGAGCAGCTTGGTGTCAGAATAATCGCCGGTCGGCAGGCCCGCCATCGCGCGCAGGTCATCGATGCTCGCCCCATGCGCCGCGAGCGTCGGCTCCAACTGATGTGCCACGCTGCCCCAATCGAGCAAAATGCCGGCGCCGGCCAAAATCGTGTGCTTGGTGCCCACCAGCCGCGGCCGCACCGTCGCCACCGCGGCCGCGAAGCCCTCACCTCGCTCACGCTGCTCCCGCAGCACCACCGCCAAGCCCGCCATGGCCGTGTGGCCCTCGTTGAGATGGTACACCTCGGGCGTCAGCCCCAACAGCTCCAGCACCCGCACCCCGCCAAATCCCAAACACATCTCCTGCGCCAGCTGCAGCTGCGGATCGGCCGCGTACAGCCGGTCGCAGATCGCCCGGTCGGCCGGCGCGTTTTGACTCAGGTTGGTGTCGAGCAAAATCAGCTGCGTGCGGCCCCAACGCTTTACCCAAGCCTGCAGCGCCACCGTGCGATCTGCCACCAGCACCTCGGCTAGCAATCGCTTACCAGCGCTATCGCGTGCCACCTGAAAGCCGTCGCTCGCCAACCGCTCGGTCATCGGCCGCTGATCCGGATCGTCACCGGTGAAGGCTAAATGGTACACTAGCCCTACCGCATAAAACTCGCAGTCTTGGGTTCCGGCCTCCAGCACCATATCCGCCGCCAACACGCCCAGGCCTCCTGCATAGATCGGCATGTCGTCCGCGATGGCGTATTCCGCCGAAAAATAGGCAACGGTAGGCTTATTCATGGGCACCCTTGTTCAACTAACATTATCATAGCGTAGTTTATTATGAACCGAGCTCGGTTACTCACATCTCCCCATATTCTCGAGGAACTTCTGGCCACCCTGCGTGCCCAAGGCCTGATGCCGTCGAGCCTGCGCCTCATCGGCTTGCTCGGTGTCGGCAATAATGCCACCGTGTTTTCGGCTACCATCGACGGCGTCTACCACGTACTCAAAGTGTACAGCTCCAAGACCCGCATGCACGCAGAGCTGCGCCATTTGCGCAAAATCACTCCGCCCGACCGCCAGCTCTTCATCTGGGAGGAGCCACAAGAGGGAAGTATCTTCCATTTCTTTATTGTCGAAATGCCCCCCGGCCACCAGCTCCGGTCGGCCGATCTTACTCCGCCGCGCATGCAGGCGTTGGTCGAGCAAATGGTTGAGCTGCATCGCGTGCGGTTTAAGCAGCGCGTTTCGGTGACGAGCCTCCGGCATCGGCTCCGGCAGTGCAAAATCGCGCTCGATCAATGGACCGCGCTGGGTCTCGACCAAGCCCAATACCAGCAGCTCTTTCGCGATCTTGAGCGCCTGCTCGATGAGCACGCCGAGGCCTTTCGAGTTAAAAAATCTCGCATTCACGGCGATCTCTGGTGGCCCAATATCATCGCCACTCCCACGGGAGCCTATCTCATCGACTGGGACGAGGTTCGTCGCGCCGACGCTGCCGAAGACATAGCCAAATTGCGCATCGAGGTATGGTTCTCCCAAAACGCCTTTCCCAGCCGCAACTTTTTCTGGTCGGCGGCTAATCATGGCGCACGGCTCCAGGCGCTCATGCGCCAGATCACCGCGGCCCACGAGGCGGAATTCGGCGACGATTTGCTCGTGCGGCTGCGATTTTATCTCCCGCTCTACGGGTTATATCAACTGGCCAAACTAGCCATCGGCGGCAGTATCACCGAGCCAATTTTGCGCCCCTCGCTCTACCGCCTGCTGGCCCAAGACATCATCCGGCTAGCCGCCGACCCCCTAGCCCCCGTCCCCGATCTGCGCGGCGGGCAGTATTATGGGCTCGTCCGGCGCAGCCGCACCGAGCGACTCGACGAGCTGCCTCCAGATTATGCCTAGGCTGCGCCAGATTGTGCTACCATACCGGCAATGATTAGTGCAATTATCTTCGACTACTACGGCGTCCTCACCACCGACCGGTACATGGCCTGGCTACAGCGCCACCCGGCCGTCGAGGCCACGCACGCCGCCGACATCGAGGCCCTCAGCCAAGACCAAGATGCCGGCCTCAGCAGCGATGAATTCTTCGCCCGCCTCGCCAAAATCGCTGACCTGCCCGAGGCCGCAGTACGATCCGAGTTTGTCATTCATGGGGTGGCTCACCAGGGACTGGTCGAATACATCCGGCATCTGCGGCGCCGCGGCCTCAAAACGGCTATTTTATCCAACGCCACCACTGCCTTGTACGCCGAGGTGGTACGGCAGCGGCTAGCCCGACTGTTTGATGTGGTGCTGTGCTCCGAAGAAGCCGGCGCCACCAAGCCGGACCCCCGCATCTTTGAGCAAACCTTGGAGCGCCTGGGAGTGTCACCGGCGCAGGCCCTCCTCGTCGATGATCGCGAGTACAACGTAGCCGGCGCCGAGGCCGCTGGGCTGGCCGGCATCCATTACGACGGCCTCACCAAGCTGCGCGCCGAGCTGATCGCCCGCGGCATCGACCGCTAATTGCTGCGCTGCTCCACCTGTCCGCCGCGAATATGATCGTACTCCGCCCGGTAACGGTCGATGACCTCCTGCATGCGGCCGTTGGGCAGCTTGTGTTTGAGCAAATCAGTCACATACCAAGCGTCGTAAATGTCGAGCTTATGCACTAGTTTGTAGGCCGCATCGCGCCACAAAATCGCCGCCTCGTAATCGCCGCTCGCGGCCGCCTTGCGCTCCTCGTCGCCAAGCAAATCCAGACATGCCGCCCACACCGCCGCGCCTTCGCCGCCCCGCTCCAGCGTACGTTCGCGCAGCGGAATGCGCGCCGTATCGCTGTCGCCGTCGGCCCGCGCGTCCACCGTCCCATTGCGCTGCCAATCGTACGCCAGCCACAAGATCTGCCGGTACAAATCCAGCCCGCGCTGCACCGTTTCCGGGCTCACCGCCGGCACGTGCTCCAGCGTATCGAGTAGCGCATTGGCTCCCGCCTCAATGTGCTCAATCATCCACCAAGGCTTGGCCGTCGCCCAAAAGAATTGGTCCGAGGCCAGCGCCGGATCAAGCTTGTGCCGGGCGACGGCGGAGCCGGGCGTCGCCGCATCGGCGCTCTGCACGGCCGCGGTTGCCAGATTCATGAGCTCCCATTGCAGCTGGTGAATCGGGTTTTTCGGGTCGTTCCACGATACAAACTGAAGGCCGCGCTCGATGTCATCCTCGCTCGAAGCCCAGGTGCATGCCACGGTCGGCACGGTGCGCGTCACTGGAAATTCATCGATCACATCGCTAGCCCGCACCAGATTAAGTTCGGGGTCCGCAAACATGCCAAACAGCAGCTGCTCGTGCCCCACGCGGTGGTGACCGAATGTCTCGCCGTCCATGGCCGTCACGATCATCCGCCGCTCGTGCAGTGCCGGCCCGGCCGCCTCCTTGAGCCCAGCCACATCGCGCGGCCCGGCGCTCATAATGCTGGCGCTCAGCCGGTGCTCGCGAAACAGCGCCCGCAGGCCAGTGCCCTCGATCGCGTAGCCCGCCGCGTAATCCACCGTGCCAATCTTGCCGTCGCAGGCCAGCTCATCAAGCAGCACCCAATCAAACCCGGCGCGCTCTAGCACCGGCGCCAGCTCCGGCGCCCACGCCATCTCGGGCAAAAAAATCCCCCGCCGCCCATACACGTCGCCCAGGTGCCGCCGCGCCGTCTCATCATTAATCTCAATCTGCCGCAGCGCCTCTCCCGGCTCCAGCAACGGCAAAGTCGTGTGATATTTGGCCGACCCCACAAACTCCACCTGCCCCCGCCGCGCCGCCTCCACGTAGAGCGCGATCACGTCGTCGTAGCCATATTCCGCCAGCTGATCGAGTAGCACGCCAGTAAAGTTAATCGTCAGCCGCGCCGCCGGCTCCGCCAAAATTCCCTCGCCCACCGGCCGATAACATTGCGCCACGATCGCGTCGATAATCTCGCGCTTCTGTCCGTGCGGCTGATAAAAATGCAAAATTTGCGCCCAAAACATCTGGCGGCTTCCAATTACCAATCCAGTGTACCAAAAAGAATGAACCCCGCCTCACCACCGCTTCGGAATCGACCAACTCGCTCCCGCCTTCTCCTTCAGCGCCGCCTTATAAATCCGCACATACTTCTTGGCCGGAATCTCCCACGAGTACGACAGCGCCATACCGTGCTGCATCAAATTCCACCATTTGTCTTTCTGATCCCACAAATCCAAAGCCCGCCAAATCGCCTCCGCCAGCGCCGTGCCCGTATATTCATCAAACACAAAGCCGTTGCCGGTGTGGTTGCGCGGATTGTAATCCGAAATCGTATCCGCCAGCCCCCCCGTGCGCCGCACCACCGGGATCGTGCCGTACCGCAGGCTCACCAGCTGCCCCAGCCCGCTCGGCTCAAACAGGCTCGGCATCAAAAAGATGTCCGACCCCGCGTACACCAAGCTCCCCAGCTCTTCTGAATACGGTCGAAACGACACCTGATTCGGATACAGCTTCATTTTCTCGGTCAAAAATTCCACATATGACGACCCTGAGGTAGCATCGCCTACAACCACCAGCTGCACCCCTTTTTCCATCAGCTTATCGAAAATTTTCAAAATTAGGCTAAAGCCTTTTTGCTCCGTAATCCGTGAATTCATGCCCAAAATGGGCACATCCAAAATCGGCAGGTTTAGCCGATGCTGCAGCGCGCGCTTGTTGTCGTACTTGCGGTGCATAATCTCGTAGTCGTAGTTGACCGGCAGGTGGTGGTCAAACATCGGGTTCCAATACGAATAATCCACCCCGTTGCGAATCCCAAAAAACGTCCGCAGGCGGGGGATCAGCGCCTCGCTCAGACCATGGCTCGTCCCCGGAATCACGAGCTCTTTGGCATACTGCTCACTGACGGTGGTCACGATGTCGGCATTGACGATGCCCCGCTTCAAAAAGTTAATATATTTCACCTTCGAAAGATCCGTTGGCGGCAGGCCCTCACCACAATCACGCTCCGCCTCCGGAATCGCCCACTGGTCGGCAATCGCCACATACGCGCTGTTGTGAATCGTCTCCACCGTCGCAATCCCCGCAAACGGCGAACTGGCCGGCAGGTATTTGATAATGTTGGGTATCAGTCCCGCGTGCCAATCATGCACATGAATGATATCCGGCACCCAATCGAGCGTCTCCAGCAGCCGAAACACACTCAAATTAAACGCATAAAACGGCAAATTGCCGCGCTTAGAGTCGTAAATCGTCGCCTGATCCGGCGGAAAGTACACGGCCGACTCCAAAAAATAAATCGGCACCTCTTGCGCCAATATGCTAGCCGAGAAGCTAATCGGCGTTTTTTCGCCGCCCACCACCAGATTCGTCGTCTTGCCGATCGGCACGAGCGGATACGTTTGGCGGTCAATCGTGCCGTAGCGCGGCATAAACACACGCACATCATGACCCAGCCGCCGCACCGCCTTGGGCAGCGCCGCCATTACCTCCCCCAGGCCGCCCGTTTTGGCATAAGGAGCAACCTCGCCAGCTATCATCAGAATGTTCATCAACCTTATTTTAGTCCCTAGCTAGGCTAGCCGACAAATTTCAGCTCAAAAACTTCGGGAGACCGAGGGCGCCAAACTGATCGGCACCCTCGGTCTCATCGCCGTACCGCTCCTAGCCGAAGGCTAGATCAGGCGTCGAATTCGCCACCCCTGACCCCGGCCAAGAAGGCCGCCCATTCCGGGCCGTTGAAGCCCAGTGCGGGCCCTTGCGGGTCCTTGGAGTCGCGCACGAGCACGACACCGCCCGCGGCCTTCGCCACTTCCACGCACTCAGTGGTTCCAGAGTAGGTGGACTTGCGCCAGCGCAGACCATCGTTGTCACGAATCGGTTCCACGGTTTGAGCCTCCATCTTTGAGTGTGGATGTGGGCATCCGCCGCTCAAAGAAGGGCTCGCACAAGTATGGCGCGCTAGCCCGGGGGACTCCGGGCCGGATGAGAAGCAGTAGTAGCCATAGTAGGCTCCCCTCGCTCGTCGGGACAGGATATCTTCGCTCGGCTAAGCGAAGATATCTCCATTACATACCCACCTGGCACTCATCACAAGCCACGAGGGATCTGACCCACCCTCACTTTTGACATAACCATCGTTTAGGCACAAAAATGACGGCAAAACGTTTCGGGAAGGAAACAAAAATGCCGTCACCAAAAATCATACCGTCCTGTGCCCGTATTATTCAACACCACATCATGCCCCAA
>DATKIP010000081.1 GCA_035544015.1 Candidatus Saccharimonadia bacterium | reverse complement strand
ACTTCTGACCGGCCGGACCGTTCCAAGTCGTTGCCGGGCAGGGACGACAGCCGGGAATGAGCAAGACGCGCTCGCCAAGCCGTTGCCGGAGGGAACGGACATAGCGGCTCCGCGACCCACCCGGACGCAACAGGCTGGCGGAATCTGGCCATAGCTCACGCGAGCGGCGTCCAGTTGTGAGGTCGCCATGCGCTTTCGGGCGCGCGGGTCGGCGAGTCCATTCTCGTCGCATGCAGCAAGTGTGACTGGAAGGCCGCCTATGGCCGAAACGAGCTGATCGCTTCTCACGGCGCGGGGTATCCGCTGCCGAGCCTACTCAACAAATTAGGGAAGCTCTGATCAACGCGGCGATGCGATCGTTTGTGGCTTAGGCGAACGTTTTTTTCTTGTCAAAGCCGCCAACTCACAGCGGCGGGCGGGAGCGGATGGCCTGATCTCGTCAGGCGGACGCAAGTGTCCTGCGGGCGAGATACAGGTTTGCGAGTGCCAACAGCGAGAACACCTGGGCCCCGTTCTTGGCGATGCCGCGATAGCGCACTTTTCGATAGCCGAACTGGCACTTAATGACACGAAATACATGCTCGACTTTCGCGCGCACCTTGCCGACCCTACGATTGCGCGCACGCTGGCGGGCCGTCAGCCTGCCGCCGGGTTTGGCCTTCTCCTTCACCGCCCAGAGCACGCCCGTCGCCTCCGCGGCGCGCTTCTTCGCATCGCTGGCGTAGCCCTTGTCGCCATAGACCGCGGTGTCGTCATCGCGGACCAAACGGTCCATCACCTTCGCATCGTGCACGTTGCCGCTCGTCACGCCCGCGGTGTGCACAAGCCCGCTGCTGGCATCGACGCCCACGTGCGCCTTCATGCCGAAGTACCATTGGTTGCCCTTCTTCGAGGAATGCATCTGCGGATCGCGCTTGCCCGCCTCGTTCTTGGTGGACGGCGAGGCGGCGATTAATGTCGCATCGACGATCGTGCCACCGCGCAGCAACGCGCCGCGCGCTTCGAGATACTCTGCTACCGCTTCGAACACCGTCTTCGTCAGTTCATGTGCTTCGAGCAGATGCCGGAAGTTCAAGATCGTCGTCTCGTCCGGGATCGGATCGCGTCCGAGTTCGAGATTGCAGAACGCGCGCATCGACTGGATATCGTACAGCGCTTCCTCGGCGCCCGGATCAGACAGATTGTACCACTGCTGCAGGCAGTAGATGCGCAACATCACGGCGATCGGAAACG
>DATKIP010000080.1 GCA_035544015.1 Candidatus Saccharimonadia bacterium | reverse complement strand
CCATCCCATTCTGATGTCCCCAGTCAAGCACACAGCGCACGGTTTCCCGTCTCCACGTGGACTCATCGTGAAGTTCTTGCACTGATGGATCGTGCAGAGGAGAAGGCGGGACCCAAAGACGTCGGTGAACAGGCTCTGATGCGCGGGTTGGATACCGCATTTCCGTTTTTTCGTCTGGGGCTGTCCTGGTCTAGAATCGGGCGTCGATCGGATGATCGGCCACATAATGGGTTTCAGGAATTCCCCTGCCGTGGTCCCGCCTTCACCCCTGCACGATTGATGTCTGCGACTATCCTCCTGATTCTGGTTGCAATGGAGGGGGCTGTGGGCCGGTCGAGCGCACCTCACGACTCGAGCGGTCCACAGCCCCCAACGACGTTACGCCTGTCGATGTGCCATGAGCTCGCGATTGATCGCCCAAATGAAGGCGGATAGCTCGCGGGCAATCGCCGTGGCGACTACCGTTCGCCGCTTGCCCTTCCGCTCGAGTGACCGGAAGCGCCCGCACAGTCTGGTTTGCGCTTTCCACGCAATCTCGCGCACGCGTCTCGGTGCAGCCTCCACCTTTGGCTGCTTCTCTCGGCTCACGCGCGGCGGATATCGATAGCTCCACGCCGCCTCCACAAGAATGCGTCGCGCCCGCCCATTTCCGGCCTTGGTGATGCCGCCGCGCTTGACCTTGTCACCGGTCGAGCTTTCTGAGGGCACGAGACCCAGATAGCCCATCAGCTCGCGCGGATTTTGAAAGCGGGAGAGATCACCGATCTCGGCCAGCACCCCCACAGCCGCAATGAGATCAATCCCCCGCATCGCCTGCAGGGCCGCGACAACCTCGGCGAGCGACCACTCGGGCACCGCCTCGCGGATGGCCTTTTCCAAACGCTCGACGCGCTCGCTTTCCTGGCGTATCCCCTCAAGTAGTTCTTCGAATGCGATGCGCTGCTCGCGATGCTCGAGCTTCTGTGCCATCAGCCAATTCATGTGGGCTGGCCCCCACGTCGTCTTGCCCGGATAGATGCGTCCCAGCCGCAGCATCAATGACGAGATCTGCTGGCGCTTGCCCTGGAGGTCTTTCTTCACTGCCTGACGGGCGCGCGAGAGATCGCGCATGGCCTCATGCCGCTCGTCCGGCACCCACACCGCGGTGAGCTCCCCCGCGCGCAAGAGCTTGGCAAGGCTTACCGCATCGCGCCGGTTCGTCTTCACTCGGTCGCCGGCCTTCTTCGGAACGAGCGAGGGAGCCACCACCAGGCACTCGTGGCCGAGGCTCTTGAGCAGTCTGTAGAGCCCATATCCTGTCGGCCCTGCTTCATAGCAAAACGTCAGATCACGGTATTTCGCTGCAAGCTTGGCCACGAGCTTTCGGATCGCTGCCTCCGTGGCAGGGAACTCCCCGAGATACCGCACCTCGCCGCCACGGCCGCCATCGGCAATTGCGATTGCATTACGCGATTTTGACGTATCGATTCCGACAAAGGCTTCGGTATGATGGCCCACGACTCGCCCTCCATGTTTGAGGCTCTGCCCGGCCCATCCGGGTAACCCTCGTCGCAACATCGAGGGTGAGTCGCCTCATTTGTGGAAGGGACATACAGTCTAGC
>DATKIP010000079.1 GCA_035544015.1 Candidatus Saccharimonadia bacterium | reverse complement strand
CGGGCACTTTCTTGCGCTAGTCACAAACGACGGCCGACCGAAACCTGAATCAATCGGTACGATGAGCGATCAGCAACGCGCGGACCTGCACCGCTCAATGACCGCCTATGGTGGAACGTTCACGTTCGATGGCAAAAAGGTCGAACATCATATCGACCTCTCCTGGAACGAAGTATGGACCGGCACGACAGTCATTCGCGACGTCAAGATTGAAGGCGATCGAGCGATCTATACCAGCAGGCCGGCCCCGTACGGAGGCGATGGCAAGATGAGCGTCGTCACCCTGGTGTGGGAAAAGGTAAAGTAGCCGCATTGCACGGCCCTGACCCGAAAGAGCATATGCAGCTGGTGTCCGCCCGTTGATAATGGCGTTGAAGTGCTGGCTCGGACTTCCGTTCGGGGTCTTGGCCGTGCAAAAACACCCTTCGAAGGAAGTCGGTGAGAAGCCGGGGGCGGTTCGGTATCAGGCCACGATCGCAGCCATCAGCGGCTTAGTCCCGACGATGTTAATGACCCGCGTCAGATTATAGGCCAGGACCGAGAGAGCCATCTCGGCGGCTACTTTTGGAAGCGTTTTGGTGAGGAAGTGTGTCGCTCCCATGCGGGCCTTCATCGTGCCGAACGGATGCTCGACTGTCTCGCGACGCAGGCGCATGGCTTGTGTCTAATTGAGGACTGGCCTGGAGCGCTTTGAACCGCCCCGGGTTTGCCGGAGGCTATTTTGTTTGAGTCACGTCGCCACGGCGGTTTCTGCCACCCTGGCGTAGTAGCGTTCCTCGGCTTCGACCGGCGGGATGTTGCCGATAGGCTCCAGCAGCCGGCGATTGTTGAACCAGTCGACCCATCCGAGCGTTGCGAATTCGACGGCTTCCATGGTCCGCCATGACCCGCGGCGATGGATGACCTCGGCCTTGTAGAGGCCATTGATCGTTTCCGCGAGGGCATTGTCGTAGCTATCGCCGACGCTGCCGACCGACGGCTCGATGCCTGCTTCCGCGAGGCGCTCGGTATACTTGATCGAGACGTATTGGCTGCCTCGGTCGCTGTGATGCACGAGCCCGCCGCGATGCGCCGGTTGCCGGTCATGGAGGGCCTGCTCGAGCGCATCGAGTACGAAGCTCGCATGCGCGGTTCGTGAGGTCCGCCAGCCGACAATGCGCCGCGCATAGGCGTCTATGACGAAGGCGACATAGACAAAGCCGGTCCAGGTCGAGACGTAGGTGAAATCCGAGACCCACAGCGCATTCGGGCGCGGCGCGTGGAACTGGCGATTGACGTGGTCCAATGGGCACGGCGCCGCCTTGTCGCTGATCGTGGTTCGCACGGGCTTGCCGCGGATCACGCCCCGCAACCCTATGCCTCGCATCAGCCGCTCCACGGTGCAGCGGGCAACGTCAAAGCTCTCGCGCTGCAATTGCCGCCAGACCTTGCGCACGCCATAGACGTCGAAGTTCTCCGCGAAGACGCGGGCGATCTCCGGTGTCAGCGCCAGATCCTGCTTCGCTCGCGTGGAGAGCTTCTTCGGATCGGTGCGTTTGGCGACATGGGCATGGTAGGTCGAGGGAGCGATCGGCAAGACCTTGCAGATCGGCTCGACCCCATGGACCTCTCGGTGATCGTCAATAAACGCGATCATGGCTTGTACCGGCGGTCGAGCTCCGCCTGGGCAAAATAAGCCGACGCCTTGCGCAGGATCTCATTGGCCTGGCGAAGCTCCCGGTTCTCCCGCTCCAGCGCCTTGAGCCGGTCCGAAACATCCGATGGCACGCCGGATCGTTTGCCGCTGTCGATCTCGGCCTTCTTGACCCACTCATGCAATGTCTGCGGCGTACAGCCGATCTTCGATGAAATCGAAACAACCGCCGCCCAGCGCGAGGCATGCTCGCCCTCGTGCTCCAGAACCATCCGAACCGCCCGGGTCCGGACTTCAGGTGAGAATTTGTTCGTCGTCTTGCTTGTCATGGCTCCACCTTCTCAAGAGTTGGAGCCTCCGGCAATCCCGGGGCGGTTCAAAGTGAACGACTTAAGAATCGGGCTCGACATGTTGGGCTCCTGCTTGTTGGATTCGGTCTTCGCAGAAGCCGATCTACAGCCGTCAGAGAAAAGGTCGAGCCGGAAAAGGCAATTGGGATAGCTAGAAACTCCAAAGTTCGAAAGCCGGACGAAATGGAGCGGAACTTTGTTGGCGCGATCGCGTAATCCTCCCCGAGCGGTGGGTCTCGAAACCCGTGTAACAGAGACAACGGTGTTTAGTTGGTTCAAGCCCAATAGGCAGCGAGAAAAGATCCGGGAGGATCGAAAACACCTAGAAGCAAGGGCTCGGCGCCTCTTGAAGGGTTACCTGTCTGCGGATGCTCCCCGAAAGCAGCGATACTACGAAGTGATCGCCGGAGCGGCTACAGCATGTGAGCCCGATATCTCTGATTCAGCC
>DATKIP010000078.1 GCA_035544015.1 Candidatus Saccharimonadia bacterium | reverse complement strand
CTTGATCTCGTGGACCCAGTCAGGCCCGGAGGGCGGTCGGTCGGCAGGGGCAGGGCTCGATGAAGCCGGGGGTACGCATGACAAGGGGGCGTAGTAGCGAGCAGCGGGCCATGGTCAGGATCTCGCCAACAAGATTGCATGCCAATCTCAGCTTATAGCAGGGTAGCGGCGCGAACGTGGTTGGAAATGGGTGTGGCGCAATCCCGGTAACATGAAGTTATCGTTTCAGGCTGCGAGGTCAATCGGCTGATCGATGGGCTTGGTGGCGAGCGTCTTCCAGCCATCGACCTTGCGCATGTTGATCTGACCGGAAGCGAGCAACGCCCAGAACAGCATGGCGGCAGTTTCGGCAGACGGCAGTACGGTCTGGGTCTTGATCCTTCGTTTGAACTCCTCGTGCAGCCGCTCGATCGCATTCGTCGTCCGTGCGCTGCGCCACTGGCTCGGCGGCAGGCGGGTGAAGGTGAACAGGCGTTCGCCGGCTTCCTCCAGGCTGTCGGCCACGGCACGGTGCTTGAGCCGCCACTTGCGGATGAAGGCCTTGCGGCGAGCTTCGATCTCCTCTGAGGTCGCCGCGTAGATCATGTCGGTGTAGTCGGCGCCAATCTCCTCATGCAGCCGCTCGGGCGCATGCGCGAGCAGATTCCTGTGCTTGTGGACCGTGCAGCGCTGGACCGGCACGCCGTCCCACACGGCGGCGATCGCCTTCTCCAGCCCCGGCGCGCCGTCGACAATGAGGAACTCAGGCCGTCGTAGGCCGCGCTTGATCAAATCGTCGAGGACACTGCGCCAAGCCTCGGTGCTCTCGCCGCCCATGCTCTTGATCGCGAGCAGCACCTTCTGGCCGTCCTCGCGCACGCCGATGACGACGAGCAGCGAGATGGAAGTCGCCTTACGGTCGAGCCGCACGCGCACCACCGTGCCGTCGAGGATGAGCCGCACGATCGGTTCTTCGACAAGCGAGCGGGCGTTCCATGCCTCCCAGTCGGTCTTCACCTTGCGCCAGACCCGGCTCACGGTGTCCTTGCCGACCGCGCCGCCAAACAGGGCGGCGAGCGCGCGGCGCACCCGGCGCGTGTTGGTGCCAGCGAGATAGCTGCCCGCAATCAGCGCGTCAGCGACAAGCGTGCGCCGCTGATAGGCCCGCAGCGCCTTGCTCTTCCACTCCGTCGTCTTGCCATCGGCGGTGTTGAGCCTGGCGCGCGGGACCTCGATCTCCACCCGGCCGAAGCTTCCCAGCAGCGACCGTGACCGGTGGCCATGGCGGTGCCCAATAGCGCCGATCGCGCCCTCGCCATGGCCAATCGAGGGCTTCGCACCGCGAGCGTAGCGTGGCCGGGACAGCGACATGTCGAGTTCACCTTCGATCATGGCATGGATGAACTCGCGAACCCGCTCGCGCACCCCGGTCTCAATCGGATCGAACCAATTGTCGAAAAGATCAACAGTCGCTTCCGCCGCGGGCTGCGAGGAATCAGGCTTCGTGGTAATGCTTGTCATGGCGTGGTCTCCAGTCCGACGCACTAACGCCGGATGATTCGAGGTTGAACACCCCGGAGACTACGCTACTCTCATTTCCTACCACTCCCGCGACGGCACCCGTGCTCACCGTGGCCCTCGCTATGCTCGGCGTGACATCCGTTGTCAAAGCACAGCAGCAGCCGGCACAACCAGCGCCCCCGCCATTGCCACAAGCCCCTAACATGACCTTCTTTGTCACTGGCGCGGGGCCCGGGAAGGGCGCCGATCTCGGCGGCCTCGAAGGCGCTGACCAGCATTGTCAGCAATTGGCGCAGCGCCATGGGGCCGGAGGTAAAACCTGGCATGCCTATCTGAGCACCCAAGCAGTCGACGGGAAGCCGGCGATCAATGCACGCGACCGCATCGGCAACGGTCCGTGGCAGAAT
>DATKIP010000077.1 GCA_035544015.1 Candidatus Saccharimonadia bacterium | reverse complement strand
GATGAATGGATTGATGAGAGCAATCCTGTTCGCGCGGTCGATGCGTTCGTCGATGCGCTTGATCTGGGCAAGCTCGGGTTCGAAGGCGTTGTGCCGGAAGTAACGGGCCGGCCCTCGTATCATCCCTCGGCCCTGCTCAAGCTCTACATCTACGGCTATCTCAATCGGGTGCAATCGAGCCGGCGGCTGGAGCGTGAGGCCGGTCGCAATCTCGAGGTGATCTGGCTTCTCGGCCGATTGGTCCCGGATGACAAAACGATTGCCGATTTCCGCAAGGACAATGGGTCTGCGATCCGCAAGGTGTGCGCCCAGTTCGTCGCGCTGTGCCGCGACATGGGTCTGCTCACCAAAGCGAGCGTCGCCATCGACGGGAGCAAGTTCAAGGCCGTCAACAATCGCGACCGCAACTTTACGCGCGCGAAAGTAGAGCGGCGCCGGGCGCAGCTCGAGGCGAGCGTCGCGCGGTATCTGAGCCAGCTCGACACGGCCGATTTGCAGGAGCCGTCGGAGGCGCTTGCGGCCAAGACGGCACACCTCAAGGAGAAGCTCGCCAAGCTCGAAAGCGAGATGCAGCGCCTCGCGGCGATGGAGAAGCAGATGTTGGCTTCTCCAGATCAGCAGATATCGTTGACCGACCCTGACAGCCGCTCGATGGCAACGAGCGGTCGCGGCTCCGGCGTCGTGGGCTACAACGTGCAGGTCGCGGTCGATATCAAGAACCATCTAATCGTCACGCACGAGGTGACGAATGTGGGCTCGGATCGCTCACAACTTGCGAACGTCACCAACGGAGCGAAGGCCGTTCTGCAGACTGATAAGCTCGATGCCGTCGCCGATCGTGGCTACTTCAACGGCGTTGAGATACTGGCTTGTGATCGCGCGGGGATCACCGTGACGCTGCCCAAGCCGATGACCTCGGGCGCGAAGTTGGAAGGTCGCTTCGGCAAGCAGGACTTCGTCTATCTGCCTGAGGAAGATGTCTATCGCTGCCCGGCCGGCGAGCGGCTGACGTTCCACTACGTGAACGAGGAGAACGGGCAGAAGCTGCGGCGCTACTGGACCAATGCGTGCGGCACCTGCGCGATCAAGCACCGCTGCACGACGGGCAAGGAGCGTCGCATCACCCGCTGGGAGCACGAGCATGTACTGGAGACGGTGCAGAGGCGTCTCGACGAGAATCCTCAGGCCATGCGTCAGCGCCGCGAGACGGTCGAGCACCCTTTCGGCACGCTCAAGATGCGGATGGGCGCGACGCACTTCCTGATGAAGCGGCTGCCGAAGGTCGCCACCGAGATGGCGCTGCACGTGCTTGCCTACAA
>DATKIP010000075.1 GCA_035544015.1 Candidatus Saccharimonadia bacterium | reverse complement strand
CGCCGCAGAAGCATGTATGGCGCGCCCACATCATCCTGGCGACGGCCGAGGGCTGCGGTACCGCTGAGATCATGCGCCGCTCCGGCAAATCGAAGCCCGTGGTCTGGCGATGGCAGGCGCGATTCATGGCCGAGGGTGTCGACGGGCTCACCCGCGACAAGACGCGCAAGCCCGGCAAGCAACCGCTTCCCGCCACCGTCGTGCAGCGGGTGGTCGATCTGACGCTCGGCCCGCCACCGGGCGATGCAACCCACTGGACCGGTCGGATGCTGGCGAAAGCGGCTGGCGTGAGCCTGCGTTCGGTGCAACGCATCCTCGAAGCGCACCGACTGGCGCCGCATCGCGTTCGCACCTTCAAGCTGTCGACCGACCCGAAGTTCGCGGCGAAGCTCAAGGACATTGTTGGTCTCTACGTCGATCCGCCCGCCCATGCGGTCGTTCTGTCGGTCGATGAGAAGAGCCAAATCCAGGCGCTCGACCGCACCCAGCCGGGGCTGCCGATGAAGCCGGGCCGCGCTGGGACGATGACGCACGATTACAAACGCCACGGCACCACCACGTTGTTCGCGGCTCTCAACATCCTCGACGGCACTGTCATCGGCCGCAACATGCAGCGTCACCGCCATCAGGAGTTCGTCCGCTTCCTCAATACGATCGAGGCGCAAGTTCCGGTGGGAAAAGTGATCCATGCCGTCGTCGACAACTATGCCACCCACAAACATCCGCGGGTGCGCCGATGGCTGGCCCGTCACCCGCGCTGGACCTTCCACTTCACCCCGACCTCGGCGTCCTGGCTTAACGCCGTTGAAGGCTTCTTCGCCAAGCTCACACGCCAGCGTCTCAAGCGCGGCGTCTTCCAATCCGTCGTCGACCTGCAACTCGCCATCAACCGCTTCGTGGCCGAGACCAACGCCGATCCCAAACCCTTCGTCTGGACCGCCGACCCCAAACGCGTCCTCGCCGCCGTCAAGCGTGGGAAGCAAGTGTTGGAGTCAATCCACTAGCCCCGCGAGGCCTTTCGTTGTACTCGGTTCGCCATTCTTCAACCTTCTCGCGGGCTTCGTCCAGCTCCAGGAACCAGTGCGGCCCAAGCACTCCAGTTGCACATGGCGTTGAAGCTCTTCGCATGGGCATTGTCGGTCGGCTCCCCTGGTCGGGTGAAGTCGAGCGTGATGCCATTTGCGTAGGCCCATAGGTCGAGCTCCTTCGACGTGAACTGGCTTCCCTGGTCGACCCGAATTGTCATCGGAAG
>DATKIP010000074.1 GCA_035544015.1 Candidatus Saccharimonadia bacterium | reverse complement strand
TGGACCGTTCCCGCTTTGGTGGACACCGTGATTAGCTGCCCGGTCCACCGGGAGATACGGAATGGGTTCGACACGCCGTAGTTTTACCGAGGAGTACAAGGCGCAGGCGGTAGGTTTCGTCATCGAGGATGGTCGGCCGGTTGCCGAGGTGGCCCGGAACATCGGCGTCCATGAGATGACGCTGAGGAAATGGGTGAGTAGAGCGAAGGACGACGCCGAGCCGCCGAAGTCGGACGCGCCGCTGGGTGAGGCGGAACGGGTCGAACTGGTACGGCTGCGCGCGGAACTGAAGGACGCGCGGGCGGAGAACGCCGAACTGCAGATGCAGGTGGAGTTCGCAAAAAAAGTAGCGTCCTGGTTTGCGAAGGGAAAGCAGTGAAGTTCGCTGCCATCGCGGACTGGGCTGCCTCCGACGCCTTTCCCGTCGCGTTCATGTGCCGGCAGCTGGGAGTGTCCCGGTCGGGCTACTACGCCTGGCTGGCCGCCGAGCCCTGCGCCCGGGCCGTCGACGACGCGACGCTGACCGGCCTGATCGCCACCCTGTACCAGCACGGGCGCGGCAACCCCGGCGTCCGCCGGGTCCGCGCCGGCCTCGCCGCGCTGGGCCGGCGACTGTCCCACAAGCGGGTCTGGCGGCTGATGCGCGCCGCTGGCCTGCGCGGACGCCACCCCAAGGCCTGGAAGCGCACCACCATCGCCGGTGACCACCCGGTGCCCGCACCCGACCTGATCGGCCGCGACTTCACCGCCCAGGCACCCAACACCCGCTGGTGCGGGGACATCACCTACGTCAAGACCTGGGACGGATGGGCCTATGTGGCGACCGTGATCGACCTGTATTCCCGGACCGTCGTCGGCTGGGCGATCGCCGACCACATGCGCACCGATCTCGTCACCGCCGCCCTCGACATGGCCATCGCCGGACGCCGCCCACCCGCCGGCGTCATCTTCCACTCCGACCGCGGCACCCAATACACCTCCGGCCAGTTCGACCGGTACTGCACGAAGAACAAGATACGACGATCACTCGGCCGGACCGGTATCTGCTACGACAACGCCGTCTCCGAATCGTTCTTCGCGACCTACAAGAAGGAGCTCATCCACACCCGCCCCTGGCCCACCATCACACACCTGAAGAAAGCCACATTCGACTGGATCGAAACCTACTACAACACCATCCGCCGCCACTCCACCCTCGAATACTTGACACCCAAAGAATACGAACTAGGCTACAGACACCTCAACCAACTGGCAGCCTAAAACCGCTGTCCAAAAAAGCGGGAACACTCCA
>DATKIP010000073.1 GCA_035544015.1 Candidatus Saccharimonadia bacterium | reverse complement strand
CTGTAGATTTTTTACGTAAGGAAATGAAGGGAAAAGTCGATCCAGAATCGTCGGAAATTTCGTATCTAGCGATTCCTTTTCTTGGACCGCAAAGTGATCCGGTCCTCGTCTTGTACGCTGCCTGCTTTGAGCTGAACTTCTTTGCTGATAATGATCGGATTAAAAAAGTCGTCTCGATGTGCGATGGTTTCTGTAAGCTGTTTGACTACCTTCAGGTAGACAATTTTCCGAATCTTAGAGTCTGTCCGGAGAGATCATGCGGGATTGCATAGCTTTCTCAGCATGAGCCTGATCGACGCGAGACGTAGGAATGCGAGGCCTCGGCGGTTGAGATTTTCCCAATCCTTGGCCAGGCGCCTGCATCGTCCAAGCCACGCGAACGTGCGCTCGACGACCCATCGCTTGGGCAAGACGATGAAGCCCTTCGCGTGATCGGATCGCTTGACGATTTCGACATTTACTTGCGCCATTATTTTTGCCATAGCGCGGCGAAACAAGGGGCCTTGATAGCCACCATCGGCGTAGAGCCTCAGCAGGAATGGATAAAGACCGAATAGCGTCGCCATGACGAGTTCGCCGCCATCGCGATCCTGAATGTCGGCGGCGTGCACGATGGCGTGGATCAGCAGGCCTTGCGTATCGACGAGAATGTGGCGCTTCTTGCCCTTGATCTTTTTTCCCGCATCGTAACCCGGCGGATCGATCGAAGACCCCCTTTTTCAGCGCTTTTGACGCTCTGGCTGTCGATGACGGCGGCGGTGGGACTGGCTTCCCGGCCAAGCGCTTCGCGACATTTCACATAGAGCATGTGATGGATGCGATCGAGCGTGCCATCCCAGCTCCACAGATCGAAATATCCATGGATGGTCGAACGCGGCGGCAGGTCTTTCGGAATGGCCCGCCACTGGCAACCTGTCGACAGAATATACATGAGGCCGTTCACCACCTCGCGCATGATCACCGTGCGCTTGTCGCCGCCGCGCTTGGCGGGCGGGATCAGCGGCTCAACAAGCGCCCATTCGTCATCAGTCAGATCGCTGGGATAGCGCAAGAAGCTACGATCATAACGAGCGCGGTTGTTCGTCGTCCACATGGGCGGCTCCTACGAATCAGGCCACCACCCTTGAATCA
>DATKIP010000072.1 GCA_035544015.1 Candidatus Saccharimonadia bacterium | reverse complement strand
CTCGGGACGCTCTCGCCGCGTCAGTGGTCTTTTTTTGCGCAACCGCCACACTCGACGTTACCACACTGACCGCGAGCACGGTTGCGGTGACAACAAGGATTTGTCGCATGGCATTCCTCCTGTTGGCGGAATTATCAGATGCGACCTTAGTTTCACGGAAGAAAGGGTTCCATTACGCGGGCGGGCGCTGCGCACGTCGAAACGTCGTAGCAAAATGTATTTTGGTTTAGGTGACAACCCATGCCAGCACCACTGCATGGAGCGCGGCGCTTGCACGCTTGAATCAGTGCGCCTCAGGCCACTGTGAAACCTTGGCTCGGCGAGGCGCGCTTTTATCAAGCACCGACGCGAGGCGCGCGGTCGTCCAATGCCAACCGCCACCATCCAACGCAGGCGAGTCGCCAGACGGTCTACGAGCTACTTCACCCAAATGGGGCGCTCGCAGCGGCCTCCGGCGATAGGGATTTGGTACACTTGCTCACGGCCGGTTGTGGCCGATTTTGTTGCAAAACTCTGAGATGAGGTGACGTTGGGTGCGGAGTAGGGTTTAAGGCAAGAGACGTTGTCGGTGGAAGCCACGCTACTCACTGAAGTGAACGCTCACGCAACGCACGCCACCGACGCCCTCGGTGGTGGCCAAACCACAAGCTTGGCGAGCCGCCTGAGGTTCTGAGCAACCGCTGCCAGGGTGAATTCGAACTGTGCACCGCTCGGCCCGCGCAGTCGCAACCGGCCGAGCCGCAGAATGCGCTTAAGATGTGCGAACAGCATTTCGACCTTCTTACGATCGCGGCGCGACTGTGAGAAAGCTGCTGTCCTTGCGATCGCACGGGCAACATCGCGTGCGGGCTCGTGAATGCTGCGCATGACTTTGCGTTGCGGGGTCTTGGGACAGCATCGGCCCTTCAAGGGGCAAGCACGGCAATCGTGCACACTCGCGAGGTAATGCAGCATGTCGTCGTCGCGAATGCGGCCAGTCGTGGTCAGCGTCTTGCCTGCCGGACAGACGTATCGATCCTGCGCCTCATCGTAGATGAAGTCCTCGCGCGAGAATGTGCCGTCCTCACGCGCTGACTTGTCAATGACCGGAACATGCGGGGCAATCCCCTGGGTGTTGACAAGCCAATCGAGGTTGGGTGCCGCACCATAAGCCGTGTCAGCCGCGAGCCATTCAGGTTTGATGCCGAAACGTGCTTCGGTCCGCTCGATCATTGTCTGCGAGGCGCCGACCTCGGCTTGACGAATGGCCCGCGAGGCCTCGACATCCATGATGATCCCGCACTTCACATCGATAAGATAGTTATCCGCGTAGGCAAAGAACGCGGCATTGCGCAGCGCGCCCGTCCATTGCGCAGCAGGGTCCGACGGCGAGACAAACTTCGGCGTCACGTCGCTTGCCGCGCCGTAGGCCGGGTCGTCGAGAGTGGCGAGATACTCCTTGACCGCGCGGCGCGCCTGCTCCGGGTCGATGTCCTTGTTCCACTGCACACCGGGGATTGAACGATGCTTGTTGGCATCAGCCTGGATCAAGCTGGCGTCCACCGCAAAGCCCCTACCATCGACAAGGCCAGCCGCAATGCAAGCTTCGACAACACGTTCGAACACATGGCGAAAAATATCGGGCTCGCGGAACCGCTCGTTGCGTACACGCGAGAACACGGAGTGATCTGGCACCTTGTCCTCAATGCCAAGCCCACAGAACCAACGATAGGCAAGGTTGACCTGGACTTCGCGGCACAGCGCCCGCTCCGAGCGGATCGCAAACACGTAGCCAACGATGAGCATCCGGATCATCAAAACCGGATCGATCGATGGTCGTCCAGTGTGGGAATAGTGTGGCGCTAGCTCCGCCCGAACCCACGACAGATCAAGGACGCCGGCAATGGCGCGTACGAGATGATCGTCCGGCACAGCTTCTTCGAGATTGAACGAATAGAACAGCTGTCCCTGGTCCCGGCTGCTCCGCCCCATCATGGCCCGCCCCACCGATTCGCATCAGCATGACGGAATCACCGCGCAACTGATCCTTCAATGAGTTTTGCAACAAAATCGGCCACCTCCGGACATGCTCACCGGGCGGGGTGAATTCGAGGAAAGGCCCATGAGTTGGTCATGCAAGCGCGATCTGCCCGACCTTTTCGATGACGACCTTGTATTTGCCGGGCCCATCCTCGCGAAACTCTGGCCACATCTTTTCGAATATCTCGTCCACAAAGGTCCCTATTCGACCATCTTCCGCCACTTCAAC
>DATKIP010000071.1 GCA_035544015.1 Candidatus Saccharimonadia bacterium | reverse complement strand
CTTCAACTACCACGCAGTGCCGACCAACGCGCCTGCACTGGCCGTCTTCCGGCACCATGTCACCGACCTCTGGCGGCGCACGCTGCGGCGGCGTAGCCAGAAGGATCGGATGACGTGGGAACGGATGACGCAGCTAGTGAGCGACTGGCTCCCAGAACCAATCATCCTTCATCCCTGGCCGAGCGATCGCTTCGCCGTCACACACCCAAGGTGGGAGCCGTATGCGGGAAAGCCGCTTGTACGGCTCTGTGCGGGGGGCGCGAGGTAACTCGCGTCCCTACCGCGAAAATTTCAGGCGATGAGGGATGAAGAAAACCCACCACGGGCAGCGCGGACTGCTGCGCGCGCGCCCCAATGGGCCACAGCGCCGCGCCACCGAGTAGGGCTATGAACTCCCGGCGCTTC
The DNA here is from genome assembly GCA_035544015.1 of Candidatus Saccharimonadia bacterium. Classification (NCBI taxonomy): domain Bacteria; phylum Candidatus Saccharimonadota; class Candidatus Saccharimonadia; species Candidatus Saccharimonadia bacterium. The sequence continues at coordinate 1,828 of DATKIP010000071.1, read as the reverse complement.
ACTCGATCACCTCGTCGGCGCGGGCGAGGAGCGCGGGCGGCAGGAGCGGTAGGGACGCGTGTTTCATCACGCGCCCCCCGCACAGAACCGCACGTGCGACTTTCCCGCATGCGGCTCCCACCTCGGGTGTGTGACGGCAAAGCGATCGCTCGGCCAGGGATGTAGGATGCTTGGTTTCGGGAGCCACGCGTCCACCAGTTGCATCATCCGCTCCCACGTCATCCGATCCTTCTGACTGCGACGCCGTAGCGTGCGCCGCCAGAGGTCGGTGACATGGTGCCGGAACGCGTCCAGGGCACGCGCGTTGGTCGGCACGGCATGGTAGTTGAAGTAGCCGCCCACGACCCGCCTCAGCCAGCGCCCCTGCACGGGGATCGACTGGTGCATGCGCTGCCGCAGCTCCTCCTTGATCATCCGCAGCTTCGCCTTCATGCGGTCCCGCCGGCTCTTCCGCCGAAGCTGGAATTTGCCGGAGCGGGTCTTGCCACAGATGAAGGTAAAGCCCAGGAAGTCGAAAGTCTCCGGCTTGCCGAGCCCGCGCCGCAGGCGGCGTTCTGCCGCGAAGCGTCCGAACTCGATCAACCGGGTCTTCTCGGGATGCAGCGACAACGCAAACTCCCTCAACCGCTCGCGCATCTCGTCCAGGAAGCGCCGGGCGTCCTCCTCGTGCTGGAAGCCGATGATAAAGTCGTCGGCATAGCGCACGATGATCATGTCGCCCGTGGCCTCACGCCGTCGCCAGCGCTCGGTCCATAGGTCGAGGGCGTAGTGCAAGTAGACGTTGGCAAGCAGCGGCGAGATCACCGATCCCTGCCCCGTCCCCCTGTCACTAACCATGACGACCCCGTCTTCGAGCACGCCCGCCTTCAGCCATTTCTGGATCAGGCGGATGATGCGCCGGTCGCCGATCCGGTGCTCCAGGAAGCGGATCAGCCAGTCATGACTGATCTCATCGAAGAACGACCGGATGTCGGCGTCCAGTATGAAGCTCACCTTCTTGCGGCAGATCCCGACACAGAGAGCATCCAGCGCATCGTGCGTGCCGCGCCCGGGTCGGAACCCGCAGCTGAACCCGAGGAAGTCCTCCTCGTAGATCGCGTTCAGCAGCGTGACCACCGCCCGTTGGACGATCTTGTCCTCCAGCGCGGCGACCGCCAGCGGACGCTGCCGGCCGTCAGGCTTGGGAATGTAGACCCGCCGAGACGGCAGTGCCCGATACGCTCCCCGTTGGACCCGGTCGTGCAAATCCTCGAGATTGCGCCCTAGGTCTGCCTCGTAGTCCTTCCACGTCAGTTGATCCACGCCCGGTGCGGCGTCCGCCTTAAGCTCGCAGAACGCCTCAGCGAGCAGCTCGATACCGATGTGGTGGAAGAGCGCGGTGAACCTCTCCTTCCTCCTTTCCCTCGCGACTTGCCGTATGCGTTCCAGCGCCTGTGACACGCTTACCCGACTCTGCGTCCGGCGCGTGCTTTGCTGGTCCGCATTCCCCTTGGTCCCCGCCCTTCGCTCCACCGGCTCCGCCGCATTCAGCATCGCCGCAGATCCCTCTGGGGCGGGCTGTTCCGCTTTGTTCGCCGGCTTCCCAGCTACTATGACGAGGCCCGACTTCTCGGCTCCGTGCATCATCGGCTACGGTTCCTCACCTTCCCGATGCGGACCATCGTACTCGGTACCCACTCGACACCGATGGCCAGACCCGAGACCTCCCAGGTTCCGATGCGATCCCTTTGCACGTGATGTGGCCTTTGACCCCGGCAGGGCGTCAGCACCTCGCATAACGGCGCCGCACATGTTGCCTTCGAGCGAATGAAAACCCTCGGCCCCTGCG
>DATKIP010000070.1 GCA_035544015.1 Candidatus Saccharimonadia bacterium | reverse complement strand
AGGCCTTGGCGCACCGGATCGGCGCCGTTCGCGAACACGATTGGGATCGTGGTGGTCGCGGCCTTTGCCGCGATTGCTGTCGCCGCGCCGCCGCCCGCGACGATCACCGCGACCGGCCGGCGCGCCAACTCGGTGGCGAGTGCTGGTATGCGTGCCGCCTCGTTGTTGGCCCAGCGATATTCGATCGCGACGTTCTGGCCGACGGTGAAGCCTTGTTCCTTGAGCCCCTGCGGGAAGGCGCTCACCATCTCGTCGTAGCCATCGGGTGACTGGCTATGCAGAAAGCCGATCGTCGGGATGGTGCGTTGCTGTGCGCGGTTGGGAAGGGGCCGCAACGACAGCGCAGCCGCGCTGCCGAGAAGGGCAACAAATTCGCGCCGTCTCATGGCTGTCAACCTTTCAGTCGCCCCCCGAGCCCGATGGATCGTCTTGCCGCGGGCTTGGACGACGTCTTCGGTTGTTGAAACGGTAACACAAGTCATTTCGGCCTTGTGTGAGGTATACCCCTACGCCTTGAGAACCCGAAAATCGGCGGGGTTGATGACGCGGAAATTGTCGGTGACCGAATCGCAGAAGACCGCCCAGTTTTTCGGTACCTCCTCGCGCAGGAAATGCAGAACAGATCGGCAGAACTCGTTGTAGGTCTCGTAGCCGCGGTTGTGGGTTACGTGCCGATGCATCAGTCCCCATAGCCGTTCGATCGGATCGAGGTGCGGGCAGTAGCTCGGAATGTAATGCAGCTTGATCCGGCACCCGGGTCTCGCCAGCCATGCCTGAACGAGCACAGCATGATGGTACTTGGCGTTGTCGAGAAAGACGTGAATGAGCCTCTTCGTGGGATACATCAACGCGATCGCCATCAACAGCGCGATCGTACTCAAGGCATCGATCGTCGTCGCTTCGATCATACGGGTTGCACCCGTTTCCAGATCGATGGCGCCGTGAATGTTCAGCCGTTGCCGCCCGCTGCTCTGTTCAAGCGCAACTTTGGCGTCCTTGGGCGCCCAACAGCCCGCCGGCCGCACCGCGTGCGTGGGATGCACTGCGTCGGCAAACAGCACCGCTTCATCATCGCCGAGAGTGTTGAGCAAATTCTCGTAAGCCTCGATAAAAGCCTGTTGCTTCGCGGGATCAAGCTTGCGCGGGATCACCTGCGGCTTACGATATTCCAGCTCCAGCCGTGCCAAGAGCTTGACCAGCGCCGAACGGGTGTAGCTCACGCCATAGGACTTCTCGATCCACTCGCCTACCGTGGTGCTGGTCCGTGGCAACGTTTGCGCCACCCAGTCTTTCAACCCGTCCTGCTGCGCTGCCGTCAGTTCGCAGGCGCGGCCCTGGTAGCCAAAATCAGCCAGCCAGATCAGGCCTTTCTCGCCATACAATTGGTACCAATAGCGGATCGTATCATCGTCCAGGTAGAGAACCTTCGCGATCGCCTCGCAGCTCATGCCATCGTCGAGCAGCAGCAACGCATTCGCGCGTCGCGTCAGCCGCGTCTCGGCCTTCCCATCTCGCACCAGCGCGATCAGGTCCGCCCGGATGTTAGGATCAAGAAAGCCACCGCGAATCATGCCCCCGACGAGAATCGCTTGCCGCGACAACGGCAAGCCATTTTTCGCCTACCTGCGGAATCGACGTATACTTGTTGTCGCCGCCGCTTGCCAGACCATGTGCGAGCGCTTGAATTGTGGCGGGCGACCGTTTCAGGGGTGTTTCGGCGCCAAGAAGGCGAGTAGAGTGCGAACATCGATATCGGGAATGAGGATGTCATGGGACTGAAAATCTGGGTTGCCGGTCTTTGCGCTGCGGCCATCGCGGTGGCGGCGCTCACAAGCGCCTCCGCCGAGC
>DATKIP010000069.1 GCA_035544015.1 Candidatus Saccharimonadia bacterium | reverse complement strand
TCCTTTTCGGCGTCTTTGATGTCTCGGCCGGCGGCAATGGCGGCGGCTTTGACGCGGGCGTGGGTGGCGTTGTAGGCGTCGTTGCGGGCTTTTTCGACCGGGGCTTGGCGCAGGGCGGCTTCGTGGGTCTCAACGGCGCCCCGGGCGTCTTGGACCTTGGCGGCCTGGCTCTCTTTGCCGGCGATGTAGGCTTTCTCGCCAATGTTGCCGCGGTTGGTTTGCTCGACGGTGCGGGCGGCAGCGGCCCGGGCGGCGTTGCGGGAGGCGGCGGGGAGGGTGGTGAGCAGGTCGCGGGCTTGGTCTTCATTGAGGGCGCCGGCGGTACCGGCGGTGCGGCTGACGAGGTCGGCGACGGCCTGTTCGGTGATTTGGGCGTCGAGGGCGGTTTGGATGCCCTGGGCGGTCTTGACTTGTTCGCGGGTGGCAAAGGCGGCGGCTTGGCCGGCCTGGGTGCCAACGGCGCTCAGTTCGCGGGTGCGCAGGGAGGCTTCGGCCTGGCGGCGGAGGGCCTGGGGGGAGAGGGTCAGGGGGCGGCCGGTCTTGGCAAAGTAGTCGGCTTGGAGGCGTTGCTGTTCGTCGACCAGGCTTTGCTCGATTTCCCGGGCGCCACCCTGGTCGGTAGCGGCCTCGGTGCGGGCAGCGCGTTCGCCGGCGGTGCGGGCGGAGCGGTCGGCGGCGTCGAGGCGGCGGGTGCGGATGGCGGCCGCGGCTTGGTCGTGGGCGGCTACGGCGGCGGCGCCGCCGAGGCGCTTTTGGGCGGCCAGCGCGGGGGTGGTGCGGATCTCTTCGTCAATGGCGGCTTCGAGCTCGCCCACTTTGCCGGCATCCTCGCCGTAGCCGCGGGTGGTGGTGCGTTCGGTGGCGGCGGTCTCGAGGCGGGAGGTGTTGGCGAGCTGGGTAGCCCGGAGCTCGCTGGCGCTGGGGGGACGACCGCCGGTAGCGGTAGCGGCAGCCTGGGCGCGGACCAGGGCGGCCTCGTCGCCGCTGACGACGCCGCGTTCGGTGCCAAAGGCCTTGGCCTGAGCTAGGCCGCGGGTGCTGGCAGTGGCGGAGATGGTGCGGGCCGCGGCGGCGGCGTTGGCGGCGCCGGAGCCGACGAGCAGCTGGTCTTTGCTAGCGGCGTCGGCCATGGCGCGCTCGGTAGCGGCCAGTTCGCCCTGGGCCTTGGCAAAGGTCTGGGAGGCATTGAAGCGGCCGACGGTTTGCTGGCGCTGGCGGATGCGGGCTTGGGCCTGGTCGTAGGCGGCGGTTTGGGCGGCGGCGGGCAGGGCGGCAAAGTCGGTGCGGGCCTTCTCGAGGGGGAGGCGGTTGCGGCTGGCAAAGTCGACCACGGCCTGGTCGTGGACTTGACCGGCGTCGGCGTCGAGGATGCCGGCGTGCTTTTGGCGGGCGTCAATAATAGCTTGGCGGTTGCCGAGCCGGGTGCCGGCCAGGATTTGGCCGGCGGCTTCGGGCCCGCCGGCCTCTTGTTCGACGCGGCTGTACTCTTGGTCGGTGCCCTCTTTGGCAATGGCGTCGACGCGGCCTTTGGAGGCGCCGGCGGCGAGGGTGTTGCGCAGGCGGAGGCGGCGGGCCATGTCAACGGTCATGGGGCGCCCGGCGGCGGCGCGTTGGAGCTCGGTGTTGAGGTCGGCCTCGCCGGCGTTTACGGCATTGACGTCGATTTCTTGCTGGAGGGCTTTTTTGCCCGTGTTGGTGATGGTGGCAGCGGCGAGGTTGTTCATGCGCAGGGCGTGGGCGGCGTCAATGGTGGCCTTATGGGCGTCGGCGGGCAGGGCGGCGAGATGGTCGTGGGCGGCGTCTTCGCTCATTCCGGTGGCGACGAGGCTGGCGACGGCTTGGTTGTAGTCGAGGTCGTGACCGGCCTGGACCCCGCCGCTCAAGGTGGCGCGTTCGATGCGGCCGGCTTCTTCGCCGTGCTCGATGCCGTGCTCGATGAGGTGGTCGAGGCTTTGGGGGTTGTCTCTTCTGGCCCGGTTTTGGCCAATGGCAGCGGAGTGTTTGGCGGCCTGACCGCGGAAGGCGGCTTCTTCTTCCGCCTGGTAGAGTTCGAGGTTGTTGGCGGCTTGGCCGGCGGGGCCGAGCTTGCGGGCGTTGCGCACACGGCCCTCGCGCATGGCGCGGTCGGAGCGCTTCTTGTCTTGGGCGAGGAGGGTTTCGGCGGCTAAGCGGTCGCCGGCGTCTTCTGAGGGGAGGCCCTCCTTGGAGTTGCGAAGGTTGGCCTCGGTGATGCCCTTTTCGCCCATGGCTTTGGCGTAGGCTTGCTCGCGGCGGAGGTCGGCGGATTCGTTGG
>DATKIP010000068.1 GCA_035544015.1 Candidatus Saccharimonadia bacterium | reverse complement strand
CCGTTTCGTGAGAAAGTGCGTTGCACCCATCCAGCACTTGATCGTGCCGAAGGGATGTTCCGCTGTCGAACGACGCACTGCCATTTTTTCCGGATGGTGATCGAGACGTGCCTGCACAGTCTCAAGCACGGCCTCGTGTTCCCAACGTGTGATCCGGCGCTCCTGACCTGTCGTGCACTTGCTCTTGAGAGCGCACCCCTGACAGTTGGTCGTCCAATAGCGGCGCAGTATTTTGCCGTCCTCTACGTTCGTACAGTGATAGGCCAGCCGCTCATGAGCTGGACAAATATAAACATCGTCGGCCGCGACATAGACGAAGTCCTGCTTACCGAACCGGCCCGCCGCCTTGGCACCAGAAGTCTGCGGCTTCGGCAGCGTGACGGTGATGCCTGCCTCCTCGCAGGCGCGGATCTCTTCGCCCGTGTAGTAGCCGCGATCGGCCACAGCATCGAGCGTCTCAACGCCCATCGCGGTTCGCGCCTGCTCGGCCATATTCGAGAGTTGATGGCGGTCCGTGCCGACGTTTGTCACCTCGTGAGCGACAATGAGATGGTTCTTGGTGTCTACCGCAATTTGCACGTTGTAGCCGACGATACCGGTGTCCTTGCCGCTTGTTGCCATCGAACGCGCGTCAGGATCGGTCAGCGAGATTTGCTTGTCGTCGCTCTTCATCATCTCGGCATTGATCGCATTGAGCCGCGTAACCTCCTCCTTCAGTTTCATGATTTTATCCTTGAGCCGCGCAACCTTTGCCTCCGGAACCGCATCACCATGGCGGTCGGCGGTCTCCAGTTGTGCCAGGTAGCGCGCGATGCTCTCGTCTATCCGCTCAAGACGCCGCTTCATCTTGGCCTCCGTGAAGTTCTTGTCGCGCGCGTTGACAGCTTTGAATTTGGAGCCATCGATGGCGACGCTCGCCACGCTCAGCAAATCAAGCTCACGACACAGCGCAACGAAGGTACGACACACCTCACGAATCGCCTTGCCATTGTCCTTGCGGAAATCCGCAATGGTCTTGAAGTCCGGTGCAAGCTGCCCCGTCAGCCAGACCAGCTCGATATTGCGCTGGCATTCGCGCTCAAGGCGGCGGCTCGATGGGACGCGATTGAGATAGCCATAAATGTAAATCTTGAGCAGGACCGCCGGATGATAGCAGGGCCGCCCTTGTTCCAGCGCAATAACCCGCCCAAAGCCGAGCTTGCCAAGATCGAGACCATCAACAAAAGCGTCAACTGCGCGAACTGGATTGTCTTCAGCCACATAGTCTTCAAGTTCGGCTGGAAACAAACTGCTTTGGCTTCGATCAATCCCCTCTACGAAGCCCGACATCCATCGTCCCCATCCGCCGATTCACACGAAGAATCATAGCAGCGATGCGACTTTTCACACAGCCTGGGCCACAACCGGACTCAAACCACCCTCATTAAACTTGCGTGCCAGGCTCCATGGTCCACGTAGTCCGGCATTACCGCTTCCGTCACCGTCAAACTAACGCTCAGGGCGTGATCTGTAGCGCGGCAATGACCAGCCGCGCTGAATGGCGGCGCCGCGCAACCCAAAACCGATGAGCAGACCCAGGAGGACGGCGACCTCGCGATGCAGGCCGACCGCAGAACCGGCGACGAAAGTCGCGGCGCCGGCGAGAGCTGCCGTGACGTATATTTCGCGGCTGAGCACAACCGGGCTTTCCGCTCCAAGGAGATCTCGCAATATGCCGCCGAAGGTGGCTGTGATCACACCCATCGCAATGGCGACCGTCGGGCCCGCGCCCATCAACAGCGCTTTCTCAGCTCCAACGACGGCAAAAATGCCAAGACCGAGTGCATCGAACCAGAGCAGAAGCTTGTAGCGGGACTGCGGGATGTGTGCAGTGAAGAACACGATGCCGGAGACGACCACGCACGCGATCAGATAAGCGGGCGCATCGATCCAGAATATGGGATTCGCACCGAGCAGAACATCCCGAAGCGTTCCGCCGCCAATTCCCGTCACTGTTCCCAGCAACA
>DATKIP010000067.1 GCA_035544015.1 Candidatus Saccharimonadia bacterium | reverse complement strand
GTGCCGAGCTTCTGAGGCTCAAGCAGCCAAGGCAATCGCCCGCGAAATGCTCAAAAGATATTGCGTTACAGCGGGTTGGGTCATATATGGGTAAGAGGGGCAGAAGTCGTGGCAGCTGTCACCGAGGTCGGCCTGGCCGGAGGCCGGTTTCTGCGCCAAGTGGGGCCTATCGACGCGACAACGGTTAGGCTGAGGCGCATCGGTGCCTGACGATATCGGCCAATGACGGGAGGTCGGGTTGGCCGCTGATGCCGAGGCGCGAACCAAGGTAATTCCAGAAGACAATCCCCAGTTTTTTGCATGTCTTGCCGAGGCCGAGGAACCCGTCACGGCAATCGCGGCCCACGTCGCTACGAGTGCCGCCACTGACTTTTCGTTTGGTTACCACGCCGCGAATGTCGTTTTCGGAGCCATTGGTGTGGAGCGGGATTTCGGGACGTTCCAGCACCTTCAGCAACTCAGCTTTGTTGGCGTGCAGACGCTTGAGTAGCCGGTCAAGAGTGACAAAACCGGTCTGGCGCATGAAGATGCGATCGAACCTCGCCGTGAGAGCTGCCTTGCGATTTTTGGATGGAGCCAACCGATAGGCCTTGAGGTCGCGGTAGAAGCGCCAAATCAGGCTGCGGATGTGGCGCTGGGCTTTGCGGTTCGCATCGGTGAATGCATCAAGCTTGTGAACGAGGCGCTCGGCATGGACCCAGCAAAGGCCGTGTTCACCGACGTTAAATTGGCCCGCATCATCGCTGACGATGACGGTATTGGGCAGCAGACCATGGGCCTTGATGCTCCCCCACAGCGCACCCTCGGTGGCGATCTCAACCGGATCGGGGTTGACCTTGAGCATGGTGATGGCGAGCTTTTCAAGATGCGCGGTCCATGCTTGCTGGTCAGCGAAATACTGGTCGGGATGATCGGCCAAGCGGGTGATCACGTGCGCTGCCAGGCTACGCTGGCGCATATAGGCCAGCGCCTCGCCATTGATGATGTAGTCACCGTAGCCAGCGCGCAGAAGCGCGAGGAAGTTGGCACGGTTTTTCTTGTCTGTCGTGCCGAACCATGTGAAGTGCGCGTTGCCGATTTGGGTACAGAAGCCGTTCTTGGCTTTGTGACGGACTCCGGTGTCGTCCACGGTAATCCAGGCGGCACTTGAAAGTCCGGCGCGCAGCACTTCGTTCGCCTCGTTGAGGAATGGCTCCTGGCCCTCAATCAGCAGGCGAACAACCTGTCGCTTGGAGATGAAAATGCCGAGCGCCCGCAACATCTCTACCAGTCGCGGCACGGTGACTTGGCCTTGATGATATTGCGCCAAAATGAAGCGACGCAGTTCTGGCCCGAAGTGGCCCGCAAGGCCGTCCGGCAACGCGGCGGTCAGCATGGTACCGTCGGGGGTCAGCCAACGCTCGCAGCGAAAATCAACGACGTGGGCGCGCAGGACCAAATCCTGCACGACGAAACTCGTGTAGCCTTTAAAGCGCGAGCCGGGTGGCGCCGCCACCTTGACGGTCTTCTCCTCATTGATTGTCAGCTTTGTCCTCGTGGGCCCCCGCTTGGGGCGCTCCTTGCCGGCAGGCTTCTGCGGCTTCGGCTCGGTCGCCTTCTCCATGCCGCTCGGTTTGATATTCGGCCGGCCCGGCCCGCCCTTGAGCCGGGCGATCTCGTCTCGTAGCGCGCCAACAGTTCGCTGCAACTCGGCTATGACCTCAAACTGCTTTATCACCAAGCTCTTCAGCTCGGCATACGACAGACGGTCAAGATCGGCAGGCGGCACCATTCCCAGAATGAATCCGACTCGCCTCGGTCTGGGAATCGCAAAATCATACCGTCGCCACGAAGTTTGCCCCTCTTACCGCAATAGGAGCGAACCCTTTGCAATTCTGGGCGCATTTCGCGGAGCAGTGGCAGAAATCCTGGGCAGATGCCATGACGTTTTGGACCAAGG
>DATKIP010000066.1 GCA_035544015.1 Candidatus Saccharimonadia bacterium | reverse complement strand
GGGTCACGTGTGGACGGCGCCTTGGCAAGAACTTTCTTACGTTGCTGCAGATTGGTCGGGTGCGGTCACGTGTCCGGCCTGTTTGTGCGGCGCGGAAGGCCGCTGGCCCTAATGCTCTCCGCGGATCAGGTCCCAATCATTCACACGCATTCGAAGATGCGTTGACCCAAGCGGGCTCTCCTGACCCTCGGAACGACCGTTTCTGCATTACGTCGTCATGCCCTCGCCAATTCGTTGTAGCTTTCTGCCTGTCGCTGCATCTATGCCGACGCCGGAAGCAACCTTGACTCCTTGAACCGCTCTCCACGCACCATCATGGCCCAAGCCATGCGGGCGATCTTATTGGCGAGCGCAACAGCCGCCACCTTGGTCGGCCGGCGACCCATTAGGCGAGCCAGCCAAAGCCGCTTCGTGCCGTGCTGACGTGCATATCGGATGACAGCCATTGCGCCGGCGACTAGCAGCCATCGCAAATGTCGATTCCCCTGCTTTGAAATCCTGCCGAGCCGCTCCTTGCCGCCGGTCGAATGCTGTCTGGGCACCAACCCGATCCAGGCGGCGAGACTGCGGCCCGACGAGAATGCCGTCCAATCACCAACCTCGGCGATCAGGGCGGTGGCGACGATCGGGCCGACACCGGGGATCTCTTCCAGCCGCCGGCTTTCTTCACACGACCGGTGCCAGGCATGGATGTGCTTCTCGAGGATTCCAATCTCGGCCGTGATGGCTGCATATTGGCGAGAAAGAATGGCAAGGCTCAAACGTGCCAGTGCTGGGATGCGATCATCCTTCTCATTTGCGATGATCTCAAGCAGTTCGGCCGTGCCATTGCGGCCTTTCGCCGAGATAATGCCGAGCTCAGCCAAATGCCCGCGGATCGCATTCGACAGCATCGTGCGCTGGCGGACGAGAAGCTGTCGGCTGCGATGTAGCATCAATGCAGACTGCTGCTGCTCCGATTTTGTCGGTACAAATCGCATCGACGGTCGGGTAACCGCCTCGCAGATGGCGGCAGCGTCATTGGCGTCGTTCTTGCTGCGCTTGACATAGGCCTTCACATAGCTCGGCGGCATTAGCCTCACCGTGTGGCCAAGCGCTTGAAGCTCACGGCTCCAATGATGTGCGGTCGGACATGCCTCGATGCCAACCAGGCAAGGCGGTAGCCCTGAGAAGAACTCCAACACCTTCACTCGACCGACGCGCTTGCGGATCACCACCGCGCCATCAGCGTCTACGCCGTGAACCTGAAACACCGACTTCGCTATATCGAGACCGATCGTGCTAACCTCGCCCATGGACG
>DATKIP010000065.1 GCA_035544015.1 Candidatus Saccharimonadia bacterium | reverse complement strand
GGTGTAGTTGTCGAAGCCGGCAGCGGTACCAATGACAATGAGGAAGAAGATGAGAATAAAGAAGACACTGGCAAGGTTGCGGAAGGTACCCCAAATGCCAAAGGCGGTTTTGTAGTCGGGACTGGAGCTGTCGAGGGGGGGCTCTTTGAGGAAGGGCACGATGACTTTGTCGCGGATGGTGTCGACGACGCTCATCATGATGCGAATGGCGCCACAAATAAACCAGGTGAAGCCAGGGCCGGCATCGCAGCCAACGACTTTCTTGACCACCAGCGGCGGGTGGGTATTCACGAACCGCGAGACATTTTTGGTTCCGATATCGGTGATTGCACCGGGCCGCACGAAGATGTTATTGACGGTGAAGTTGTAGGGATTGCCCAAGTAATTACAGATGGCCGTGAGGGTATAAGTGCCGGTGGTGAGGGTGAGGCCGGTGTTGAACACGCCGCCACCGCCCACCGGGGTGGATTTGGGAGTGGGGCCGGCGAGGTCAACGGCCGAGGCCGCGGGGCAGTCGACGGTGGCTCCGCCGGCGGTGGTGATGGTGAGGTGCCCCGTGATGCCGCCCGGCCCGCGGCTACCGCCGCCTGGGCCGCCGCCGCCAACGGTCACGGGTACGCTAATGGTTTTAATGTCGTTGTCATCGGCCTGGGGGCTCTCTCTGTTGCACATGTTGATGCGTGTGGCCGAGCCGGTAGCACTGCCAGAAACGGTGATGTCAAAGTAGTTTTCCGCGCCAAAGGCATTATTGGAGCAGTTGGGGCTGCTGTCGTAGCTGAAGGCGATGGAGCTGCCCGAAGTGTACTGGCCCGGATTGACGGCATGGAGGTCGAAGTCGTCGTCGGCGTTTAGGGCCTGCTCGCGGTGGGCGTGAACCGTGGCGTTGGCGGTGGGCGCCGGCGTGAGGTTGACGATGAGCGTGACGCAACTGGTGCTACGGGTGTTGGGCGGACACACGCCGGAGGCATCGGCGTGCACGGGCGGAGCATAGCTCACCAGGGCCGCGATATTCGCGAACACCATCAAAAATACTGCGAACCACCTGCGCTTCATACGAGTATATTACACAACGCTTATGGTAAAAGAAACGTATGGGCGGCACCAGCGGGGATGGTGATCAGGATTTTTTGGAGCGTAACAATTTGCGCAGCATGAACACACTGGCGCCGGCAACCGGCATGCGTTTTTGGCGCTTGCGGTCGCGGGCGGCGGCTTTGCCGAGGGCTCTTTGAATCTGGTGGCCGCGGCTCATGCGCGGCTCCGCGCGATGGCGGCCTCGATGTCGTCCGGAGCGCTCGGGATGGACCGGGAGAGCACTTCGTGACCGGTTTTGGTAATGAGAATGTCGTCTTCGAGGCGCACGCCGATCCCCTCTTTGGCCAGATAGAGGCCGGGTTCGCAGGTGACCACCATGCCGGGTTCGAGCTTGAGGCGAGGGGTTCCGGTATCGTGCACGTCGAGGCCGAGGTGGTGCGAGATGTGCGCGTAGTATGGGCGTAAATGCTCGTCGGCTTGGGGGCCGGCGGCGGCTTTGGCCGAGATTTCGCCGAGATCAACGAGTGATTTTGTAAGCGAGCGACGCATCGTTTCGTCGATTTCGAGGATGGTGGCGCCGGGGCGATGGAGTTTGATGCCGGCCTGTTGCGCTCGGTAGACGGCCTCGTACACGGCGCGCTGGCGGGGAGTGAAACGGCCGCCGGCGGGCACGGTGCGGGTGATATCCGCGGCATAGTAGCCGGCTTCGGCGCCGACATCGAACAGCACCAGGTCGCCGGCCGCTACCGGGGTGGCGCTGGTGGCGTGGTGGATGGTGGTGCTGTGGCGGCCGGCGCCGATGATGGCGCCAAACGCGGAGCCGGTGGCGCCGCGGCGGGTGAATTCGGCGGTGAGCTCGGCTTCGAGTGCATATTCCGGCACTCCGGTAGCCAGCGCCGACCAGGCGCGATCGAGGCCGGCGGCGGTGGCATCGACCGCGCGCCGGATTTGCGCGATTTCCGCGGGGGCCTTGATGGTGCGCAGCCGGCCGAGAATGCTCGTGGCCGACCGCAAATCATGCAGCGGGAGCTTGGTGCGCAGGTCGGCGGCACGGCGGCCGGACGGGCTCAGCGGGCCGGCCTCGAGCGTAGGGTGGTCGTTGAGATAAATCGTACGGAATTGGCCGACGAGCCGGCCGAGCACCGGCTCGAGTTCGTCGAGCCACAGTACGGTCGCGACGCCGGAACGTGCGGTCCCCTCTGCTTGGGTGAGCCGCTGGCCGGCCCACAGTGCGATGAAATCGCTCGTCTCGCGCAAAAACAGCACCTCGCGCAGGTGCGGATTGGGGTGACCGGGCGCGAGCACCAGCACGGCATCCGGCTCATCGACGCCGGTGAGGTAGTAGAAGTTGGAATCGGGCCGAAACGGGTGCTCAAAATCGCCCGGCCGGCGCAACACATCGGCGGTGTCGATGATGGCAATACTTTCGTCGCCGATGGCTTCGCTGAGGCGGCGACGGTTGGCGGCATGGAAGTCGGCCGGTAGGGGTTCGTAGCGCATAGATCAATTATACCGCAGAGCTGGTGACGGGGGTTTTCTTGACCAATTGTCTTAATTTGGGTATAGTTTTTTCCCTAAAGGAAGGCGGGGGCCACCACGCCAATTATTCCTTAGCACCAAGACACGGGGGAACCATGTTGCCGAGATCAGTCCGCGTACTGCGGGCCGAAGAAGAGGTGGAGCTGGCCAAATGCATCGAGGCGGGATTATACGCTGAGCGCATTTTGGCGACCGTTCCACAGATCGCCGACGACCGGCGGGCCAAGCTCCATTTGATCGTGGCCGAAGGCGGACGCGCCTACCGGACTATGTTCGAGGAAAACATCAGCCTCATCTGGGTGGCCGCGGAACATTACCCGCAGCTTGACGAGGATACGGTAATCTTCGAGGGGAGCCGAGCGCTCGCCTACGCGATCAAGCGGTTCGACTACACCCGGGGCTTCAAGTTCTCTAGCTACGCCGTGAAGACCATCAGATGGCGCTTGTGGAAAACGTTGGAGCGGCTGCACCAGCTGGTCGGCGAGCCCGCACTGGTGCTCTACGGCAATCTGTCGGAACGGCCGGAGGTGGCGGTCGACGGTTTCGAGGACAATGCTCTCGATCGAGTGATACTAGAAGCCGCCCTGGAGCGGCTCCTTACGCTGAGGGAGCGCTACGTCGTGCGGTTGCATTTGGGACTGGACCCGCGCGGGCCGATGCCGCTGAGCGACATCGCTATCGAGATGAAGCGTAGCCGCACGCGCGTGGGACAGCTCTGGAGAATGGCGATCATCAAGCTCGGACACGATCCTACTCTCAAGGAGGTGGTGTAGCAATAAAGCCGGGGACGGTTTCGTCCCCGGCTGCTTTATTTCTAGCAGACATGACGAGGGGCCGGGAGCGCGTTGAACGCTCCCGGCCCCGGTGAGGGCCTCCTTGGACGGGGGTGGGGCTAGCCGGTGTGGCTATGGTCGGAATCGCTAGCCGCTTCGGCCTCCTGAGCGGCAAGGGCCTTGAGCAGGTCGACCACTTCGGGTGGCCAGTGCAGCCGCACATTGCCCATATCATCGCGGCGACGTTCGCTCAAGGCGAGGATTTCGGGACGGGCCATTGTCTGGTAGCACCAGTACTTGGTCTTCCCCGGAATCAGCCCCACCACGGCTCGGCGAGTCACCCAGTCGCCGGCTGGAGGGATCGTCCTTTCTTGCTGGCTGATGATTCGAAGCCGCTCCTCGGTGTCGAGCTCGTAAATATCTGCGCCGTTGCCGTTTTCCGGACAGCGACTCGGTACCGGGACGGTTCCGATACCAGGGACCCTCGACTTGACCCAGCGTTCGTCGCGGCCAATCAGTAGTCCTAGTCGAGTGGCGGTATGGCCGTCAACGAGGGGTGGGTAGCGGGGCTCGAGCGCAGCCAGGACTCGGCCTGTAAGGTAGATCCTGGTCCAACCGCGATGGAAAATCCGAGTCTTTCGCGGCCTGACATTCACCAAGGCCGCGTAGGCGGTCATGAGAGCTATCTGGAAGTGATCTGCAACTTGACGAGTCGTGCAGAATTCCATTTTGCCGGTGTATCCATGCGCTTCGATGTAGCCATGGAGTGGTGCGAGAGGGTAGCAGAGTTGCTGACTACCGTCGTACTCGTGCCACTCTTTTTCTAGTCCCAACTCCCGTGCCGTATCAGACACCCAACTGCGGGTTGTCCCCAGCAGGGCAGCAGCGGCAGTTGGCGGTACCCAGGCTCGTTGAACGTACGCAACGGATAACTTCATCGTGTTCCCCCGTATTGCAATGTAGAGGTGCGTGACGGTCGGCGATGAGGCATCGGCCGACTGGACCGTAGATTATACAAGTTAATTTTTAACTAATCAAGGTTTACTGTGCCAGATATGGGTAGGCTCCGCCCCTTCATCGGCGGCGGGTGGGGCCGGCATGTCATCGGTGGGAGGTGTGGCGGGGGCGGGAGCCTCGCCGAGGTGCTCGCGGAGGATCTGGGCCTTGGCGGGGCCGATGGCGGCGGCGAGTTCGTCGGCGGTAGCCAGACGCACGCCACGCACCGAGCCGAATCGGCGAATGAGGTGCTTGCGGGTGGCGGGACCGACGCCGGGGATGTCGTCGAGCAGGCTGGCGGTTTGGCGCTTGCCGCGGAGGATGGTTTGGTAGGTGATGGCAAAGCGGTGGGCTTCGTCGCGGATGCGCTGGAGGAGCTGGAGGATGTGGCTGGTGTGGGGGAGAAGGATAGATTCGTAGTGGTCGCTTGTGCTGCTGGCTCCCGGGGGATGCCCGGCTACCGCCGAATGCCCTTCTTGGTCTAGCGAACGCATCCCCTCGGCTAATTTCGAATCCGCGACAGAACCGGCGCTAGCCTGGCGAAGGGCATTTGGCTCTCGCCTGTCCGCATTCACCCTTCGGATAATCTCTTCTTCGCGCTTGGCCAGGCCGATGGCGGGGATGGTGAGGCCCATGGCGTCGAGTACGCTCAGGGCAGCTGCGAGCTGGGGCTGGCCACCGTCGATGAGCAGGAGATCCGGTTTGGGCCACTCGGCGAGGTGCTTGGGGCCGAAACGGCGGGTGATGACTTCGCGCATGTGGGCGACGTCGTCGTTGCCGGTGAGGTTCATCTTGAAGCGGCGGTAATCGTCGCGGTTGGCGGCGCCGTCGGTGAACACCACCATGCTGGCGACGTTGTCGACGCCGCCGAGGTGCGAGATGTCGAAGGCCTCGATGCGGCGCGGGATGCTCGTGAGCTCCAGCCGCTCGGCCAGACCCACGAGGGCTTGGTCGCGCGAGAGGTCAAAGGCCTCTTTGTCGCCGAAAATCATTTGTTTGCTAAACGAGCGCAGGTCGCTGAGCTGATCGCGCAGGCGGGCGGCGGCTTCGTAGTCGCGGCGTTTGGCGGCGCGCTGCATGTCGGTTTCGAGCGTGCCCATGAGTTTGGTTTGCTCCCCGCGCAGGTAGAGCTCGAGCCGGCGCACGCTTTTGCGGTATTCGACTGCTGTGATGGCGCCCTCTTCTGGTCCGGGGCAAAGCCCGAGGTGATATTGCAGGCAGCCGCGTTTGGGCCAGATGGCGTGGGTGACGTACGGGAAGACCTTCCGCAACATGCGCATGGCGCGGCGGAGGGCGTCGCTCGAAGTGAACGGGCCGTAATAGTGCGCCTTATCATCCATGGGGCGGCGCACATACGTGAATACGGGAAATTCGTCGGCGGAAATTTTGACGTAGATGAAATTCTTGTCGTCTTTGAGATCGATGTTGAATTTGGGTTTGTAGCGTTTGATGAATTCGGATTCGAGAAACAGTGCTTCCACCTCGGAGCCCACGGTGATCCACTCGGTGTCGGCGATATCGGCTACCAGGAGACGCGTTTTGGGATCTTTGTGGCCCTTTTGGAAATAACTCATGACCCGGTTTTTGAGCACGGCGGCCTTGCCGATGTAGATAATTTTCTTATCGGCGTCGCGGTGAAAGTACACGCCGGGCTCGGCGGGCAGGGTTTTGAGTTTGTCGCGGAGGGCGTCGATCATGTGAGTATTATACGACATATTGGGATTGACATTTTGTTTTATTTATGCTAAAATATGACAGCCGGGCGGGGGCGGGTCCCCCAAGAAATTACTGTTTTGTGTGGGCCGCTACCGAGCGGTCCTTTTTGATTGAAGAGTGTGGGCAAAAAATGACACGATGTGTCAAAAAATCAGCTACGAAGGTTGGTTTTTAGCGCTTACTTGCTATACTTACTACTATGTTTTATAATAGCACCCGTTCTTGCATGAGAACATACCCGACTCACAGAGAGGTGGTCCGCCATGGCGACCATCGCAAGTGCGCCGTCCGAGTTCACGGCCCGATTGAAGGTTTTCAACGGTCAGGAGCTCAGCTTCGACCCCGAGACCGGACTCGTGACCGGCGTGCGGCCGTTTCGGTCGCGCGACGTGATCATCATCACGGTCGTGACCGGTCCGGCCAATCTGATCGGCATGCAGGTCAGTCGCACGCGCGATGTCGCACGCCGGGCCAACCTGGTGAAGGCCGGTCACCGATACGACCAGCGGGTGCTCCTGCGACGCACCCCGCCTTCGTTGTTCTCCACCGACCACCCGAGCAACAACCTGCGGCTGGCCGAGGTGACCGGGGATGGGGTGCTGATCCTGCATCAGTACGCCGTCATTGGGCAGCGCGAGGAGGTCTTCCTGACCTACAGCCGGCGCGACGCTCAGCTCTACCTCGGTCCCGATGGCGTGGTCGCGGCGCCGGCATTCAACACGGTCGACGGCCGCCCGTGGAGCCAGCTGTTGCTCGTACTTGAGCACAGTGGGCTGCTGAGCGGCGCGCAGTCGTTCCCGCTGCTCAGCGACTACCAGCCCGCTCCGGAGCCCACCGGCTCCGGTCTGCGCGGAAACGAGGCGCGGGTGCTGTGGTACGACCCCGCCTGGGGACGTGGTGCGGCCGTCACAGCCGACGGCACGGCAGCGCAATTCGATCGGGACCAGCTTCCGGCCAAGCGCGGCCGCCTCGTCCAGCCGGAACCGGGACAGACCATCGCGTTCCGGGGGATACAGTTGAACCCCAGCGAGCACAGCGCCTTCGCTCACCTGCTCATCGGGGTCGACCTCGCGGCGTCCCAGCTCGCGACTGCCTGACTCCAGAGTCGGTACGGCGCCGTCACCCCACCGGGTGACGGCGTCATTGCCGTTTTTAACGGCTGAGATTGGCCGGCGGGCGGGTGATGATAGCAGCGGTATGTGTTTGATATTTTTGACTTCTTATACTTTTTATTTTATAAACAATATGTCCATTCGGCAACTCGACAATTTTCGGAACCATCTATCTCTCGATCTGGAGGTTTGATCTCATGTTCCAAATCACCCGCCGACGCGTCGCCCTGGCCGTCGCGGCCCTACTGGCGGTCCTCGTTGGCGGCGGCGTCAGCTCCGGCTGGCCGCACAAACAGCCCCCGACGCCGCCGCCCACCGCGGCAACCAAGCTCCACCTGGACTTCCATGTTGACCAGGGAGTGGTCGTCGCAACGGCCAGTCCGGCCGTGCTCATCACCAAGCGGTCCGGCGAGGAGGTCCAGGTGAACGTTGACGGTACGTCGGAGTCGTTTCTGAAGTTGGTGCTGGTCCGAGCCTACGACGAGCGCGATCTCGTACTGATACTGCCGGCGATGAAGCCACACAAGGGCCACGCCCAGGCGGTCTTCTGGCTGTTGCCGGGGATCTACAAGCTCACCGACGCGGGAAGCGCCTGCTTCGGCGGGTTCGTGGTGATCAAGTCGGGCCAGCAGGTCCAAGTGCCGCCGCTGTGGGGGAAAACCCCCGACGATCACTGCTACGCCATCCGCACTCAGATGGCGGACTCTGGCAGCTGAGTGTGACACCCCCACCTCCGTCCGGCACTGCGCTGGGCGGGGGTGGGCACTCCGGAATTATTTTTGAACCAAGAAAGACCCTGCATTGCGCGGGTCTTTTGCATGACCGCCGAAAGCAGCCAGCGGCTTTTATTGACATTTATTGTTATTTATGCTAATGTAGGTAAGTCCAAGTCGGACACCATGCCGCTCTGGCGGCCTGATTCAGGAGGTTTTAAATGCCTCTCAATGGCACGTCTAAGCCCTTCACCCGAGCGTTCGCGCGCGCGACTGCCGAAGACGTCGCTACGGCAGTCCAGCACGCCGAGCAGATGATCGAGGAGAGGAGTGCCACGGTCACCGAGGTAGTTTTCCTGCCCCCGCCGGGCAACATCGGTGCCAACTACGTCGCCTACGTCCGCTACCGGGCCGAGCAGGAGATCGACTTCGTCGGCCAGCCGGTCGCCGCCACGGCCGCTCCGGACCCGGCTCTCGCCTGGCAGACCCCTGACGATGGCGCCGGGTTCGCCCTGATCGGGCGCGTTGTCGGCCCGCTCCCCGAATTGGGACGGCCGGACTCCCGGGCCACCTGATCCCCGCCGCAACCCTGTGGCAACCCCACCCCCGTCCGCATTACGCCGGACGGGGGTGGGAACCCCGGAATTATTCCCGTAAAAGACCCGCATCGCGCGGGTCTTTTACGTAGCTGCTCGGCTAGTGGCGGCCCGGGTTGGCCGGTGGAGGCGGGGCGTCGTGGTGGTTCATTTTTTGGAAAATGGCATCGGTGATTTTGCTCAGGATGAGATACGACTGCGCTAATGTGCCGCCGACAAGCACACTGAAGATGAGTTCGAGGTGACCGAGCTCTTTCAGGTGGAGAGCGTCCATGATGATGAGCCAAATGCCGTAATTTTGCAGTGCCAGCAACAGCATGATGAAGAAGGCTACGAGCCGTCGCAGCCAGAGCGTAATGCCATTTTCTCGCGCGAGGGCCCGGTCGGCTGCCTCCTGAAGGTTGTCTTCCATCCAGTAGGGATTGAAACCAAATTGGGTATTTTGGGCGTCTTCCGTGCCAATGTCGTCGGGATTGCCCTGGTAGCCGCCCGTTTCGGGGCGCTCGGCAGTTGATTGATCCTCCTCGGGAGCCGGTGCGGTAGTCATGATGGTTCTGGTGGGTTACTTGATGAGGTTGAGCTGCTTTAGGCGATAAAAGACGGCTACTTTGGGTACGCCAAAGACTTGGGCGAGCAAGGTGAGATTGCTGGTGAGGTTCCACCATTTTCGGATGCGGGCTTCGGGCATGGTGAGACTAGCGGCAAAACGGTCGGCTTCGCGCTCGCGAGCGTCTTTGGAGCCGTCGAGGATGTCGGAAAGGGGGGCATGCATAATTTCGAATGACTCGTGGTGGAGCTTGAAATGGCCCAATTCGTGCGCAGCGATGAAGTTTTTGTCTTGAAATGAATTGCTTTTTACGAGCTTGATTTGTCGCTTTTGGCGGTCGAGCTCCCCGATAACGTTTTTCCTGCCAAACTGCCCCTGGAGAACGGTGAGCTGGCAGTGGCGAACGATGCGGTCAATGTCGACCGGCAGCTTCAAATGCTCGATGTCGCCAAACACACTCTCTAGGAGAGCGGTGGCTGCAGCCTCACTTTGATCGGTGGAACGGAATGAATTCATGGATGTCCTCCTACTTAACAGGACATAGAGCCTGGCGGCAAGCATAACCTTTATGTGAATTGTAACACGCTCGCAAACCGGCGCCACTTTTCGTTGGTGCTTGTAATTTTACGCCGACCGGAGCGCCCTGACATTGGCGTGTCTTCTACAATTACGTCGAAATTATGGCTTCGTGTTGGTAGAGTCGCTCATTAGCAGTTCGGGGCTACTGGACGGGAGCGGTGCCGATATTGCCCTGGGCGTGGCCAAAATGGTTGAAGCTGGGCTGCAGGGCATCGGAGACATCGGCGGCTTGAACGGAGGCGGCGGCCAGCGTGATGATCGGCGTGCCGGCTCGCGCCTGCTGGACAGCGGCGGCGGGGCTGACGGCCAAGTCCGGCCGAATCGGCGCGGCGGCCACCGCGAGAGCGCCGGCCGTGAGGGTGCGGGCCACTACGGTGGCTTGCGCCACCGGCACCGGCGGTTCGCCGATGGCGGCCGGCCGCAGGGCGTCGCGGATGAGGCCGCCAATGCCAATGCCGGCCATGGTGGCGGCCAGCACCCACACCACCATTAGCAGCAACCGTAACTGCCGGAGCCCCAGGCGCGGCTGCGCAGGGCGAGCGAGCGGGCTGACGGGCAGGGTTGATGGTGGTCGCATGATACCGCCGAGGCTTTCGTCGAATTTAGGCGGTTGGTTGCGAGCGGTACGAGTGGGCTTGATGGGTGCGGTCATGAGACGGTCTCCTTGATTACACCCTCCAAATTTTTTGATGCGAACGCTAGGTGCGGCTGGCGGGGGCGGCGGACTTGGCAGCCTGCGCCGTGGCTCGGCGTTTGTCGAAAATGCGCTTCAGGTAACGGCCGGTGTGGCTGGTTTCGACACCGGCAACTTTTTCAGGCGTGCCGGTGGCGATCACCAGGCCGCCGCCGGTGCCGCCTTCGGGGCCCATGTCGATGAGCCAATCGGAGCTCTTGATGACGTCGAGGTTGTGCTCGATCACAAGCACCGAGTTGCCGGTATCGACAAGGGCGTTGAGCACCGCGAGCAGACGGTTGACGTCCTCGAAGTGCAAGCCGGTGGTGGGCTCGTCGAGGATGTAGAGGGTTTTGCCCGTGGAGCGGCGCGCGAGCTCGGTGGCGAGCTTGATGCGCTGCGCCTCTCCCCCACTAAATGTGGTGGCGGATTGGCCGAGGTGGATGTAGCCGAGGCCGACTTCGTTGAGCGTGGCAAATTTGCGGCGGATGGCGGGGATGTTTTCGAAAAATGTGACGGCCTCTTCGACGGTCATATCGAGCACGTCGGAGATGTTCTTGCCCTTGTAGTGAATTTCAAGCGCCTCGCGGTTGTAGCGTTTGCCTTTGCATTCTTCGCACGTCACGTAGACGTCGGGCAAAAAGTGCATCTCGATCTTGATGATGCCGTCGCCGCGGCAGAGCTCGCAGCGGCCGCCTTTGACGTTGAAGCTAAAGCGGCCGGCTTTGTAGCCGCGGATTTTGGCTTCGGGGGTTTGGGCGAACAGCTCACGGATGTCGCCAAACACACCAGTGTAGGTGGCGGGGTTGGAGCGCGGGGTGCGGCCGATGGGCGACTGATCGACGCTGATGACTTTGTCGAGGTTGCCGAGGCCGACGATTTCGTCATGCTTGCCGGGTAGGTCGCCGGCACGGTGATATACTTGGGCCAATTTTTTGGCGAGGATGTCGTTGACGAGACTGGATTTGCCCGAGCCAGAGACGCCGGTGACGGATACGAGCATACCGAGCGGAATGTCGACGTCGACTCCCTGGAGGTTGTGCTCGCGGGCGTTTTTGATGCTGAGCCATTTGCGGTTGCCGGGCCGGCGCTTGCTAGGGGTTTTGATCTCGCGCACGCCGGAGAGGTACTGGCCGGTGAGGCTCTCGGGGTTGTCGGCCAGCGTTTCGGGCGGCCCGGCCGCTACGATGCGGCCGCCGTGCTCGCCGGCGAGCGGCCCGACGTCGATGACGTAATCGGCCATACGAATGGTGTCTTCATCGTGCTCGACCACGATGACGGTGTTGCCCAGATCGCGCAGACGAATGAGCGTGGTGATGAGGCGATCGTTGTCGCGCTGATGGAGGCCGATCGAGGGCTCGTCGAGGATGTAGAGCACGCCCATGAGGCTGGAGCCGATCTGGGTGGCCAGCCGAATGCGCTGGGCCTCGCCGCCGGCTAGGGTGTTGGCGCTGCGGTCGAGCGTGAGGTAGTTGAGGCCGACGTCGCGCAGGAAGCTCAGCCGCGCGCAGATTTCTTTGAGGATCTGGGTGGCGATTTGGGCCTCGCGCGGACCCAGCTCGAGGTTTTCAAACAGGGTGGCGGCGTCGCCGATCGAGAGCGTGGTGAGATCGACGATACTTTTGCCGCCCACGGTGACGGCTAGAATTTCGGGCTTGAGGCGCTTGCCATGGCACACTGGGCATTCGCGCTCGGTCATGTATTTTTCGATCTCTTTGCGCACAAACTCGGAGTCGGTCTCGTGGTAGCGGCGCTCCATGTTGGGGATGACGCCTTCGAAGGTGGTGCGGTACGAGCGGCCGCCGGGTCCGCGCAGGCTGATCTCAGTGTCGCCAGAGCCATAGAGCACCACGCGCAGGTCGCCGGGCTTCATTTCGATAACCGGCGTGTCGAGCGAGAAGCCGAAGGCGGCAGCGACGCCTTCGAGCAGCTTGGTGTACCAGTTCATGCGGCTGGTGGTTTTGGCCCAGGGGCGAATGGCGCCCTCGGCGAGCGTGAGGCGGCGATTGGGAATGACGGCTTCGGGGTCAACTTCGAGCCGCGTGCCCAAGCCGGTGCAGTGCGGGCAGGCGCCGTGGGGAGAGTTGAACGAAAAATTGCGCGGAGCGATATCTGGGAGGCTAACCTCGCGGTGAACCGGGCAGGCGTAGTGCTCGGAGTAGGCGTTTTCGGTGGCCGCCTCGGCCTGCAAGACTTTGATGGTGCCGTCGCTGAGCGCCAACCCCTGCTCCACGCTCTCGGTGAGGCGCTGGCGAATATCGGCGCCAACGGCCAGGCGGTCGACCACGGCCTCGACCGTGTGCTTTTTTTGCTTATCCAGAGCCGGGAATTCGTCGATGTCGATAATGGTGCCGTCGACGCGCAGGCGGGTGTAACCGGCTTTGCGCAGCTCGGCGGCCACGCGGCTGTGCTCGCCTTTTTTGTCGTCGATCACTGGCGCGAGCAGCATAATGCGGGTGTCTGCGGGGAGTTCGAGAATTTGGTCGACGATCTGGCCCGAGGTCTGGCGCAGCACTTCGCGGCCGCAGATGGGGCAGTGCGGAATGCCGACGCGCGCATAGAGCAGCCGCAGGTAGTCGTACACTTCGGTGACGGTGCCTACCGTGGAGCGCGGGTTGCGGCTAGAGGATTTTTGGTCGATGGAAATGGCCGGGCTGAGGCCGTCAATTTGGTCGACGTCGGGCTTTTCCATGAGGCCGAGAAATTGGCGAGCGTAAGCTGAAAGCGACTCCACGTAGCGGCGTTGGCCTTCGGCGTAGATGGTGTCAAAAGCCAGCGACGACTTGCCCGAGCCAGATAGCCCGGTAATGACCACTAATTGGTCGCGCGGTATCTCAACATCGATGTTTTTGAGATTGTGTTCACGTGCTCCGCGAACGACGATTTTATCAGTCATAGGCCTCCCACCCCACTTTCTGGCTCTGGCATTACGAGCTGAAATAATACACGAATTTAAGACATTTGGCAACGCTGGCGGGTGCGCCGGCGGCATTTATGCGGCACGGTGGGCGTTTCGATTCACCAAGCTATTTTATCGAACAAAAAGCGAACATGCAAGAGCGTCAGACGCAGAGACGGCCCGGGGAGACGGGTAATTCCGTCTCCCCGGGCCGTAGTTGTAAGGATGGGTCCTGTCGGCGTCTAGTCGGCGAGCCCGAAGAACAGCTGGAGTCGGCTCAGGAATGCAGCCGCGCTGTCGCGGTCTTCCGTGCGGGCGTCGGGGTATGGTTCGATCTGGCTCAGGCTCGCGCGCCAGCTGGTGGGCCAGCAGATTGGTGCGGGACGACGCAGATGCAGGAACTTGGAAGAGAACGGGGAACCGTTCTCGAACACCAGGATGGCCTTTCGGCCGAGCCGCTGCGCCGTCATCAGTCCCCAGTAGCTGCTCGTGAGCACCGTTTCGCCCGAAGCGATGAACCGGATGGCCGCTTCGATTCGCCGTTGCCGCATGGCATCGGTGTGGAAGCGGAAGAAGTTGCTCATCGCAGGGAAGCCGGTGACACCCGTCCGGCAGCCAGGCTGCCAGTTGTTGAAAACCACCACTTCGTGCTCGACTGGGTAGTCCAACCACAGCGCCTCGTGCAGCGCCGATGGATCGGCGGTCCACTGGTACCGCGAGTCGGGCAGGTTGTCGCGGAGGCCGACGAGGCCAAACCGCTCCAAATACGGCGGTAGCGGCTCGTCGCCGCGACCACCGTGGGTGTTGATCCCGCCCCAGCAGGCGAGTCGATCGGGGGGCACGCTGTCGAGCAGCCGCTCTATTCCCCGCTCGAATAGCACCAGCTTGGGGCCGCCGGCGAGAATGCCGCCCACGAGGAGGACACCGCGGTCGGCGAGGCGAGTACGCCGTGGATCAGGTGCCCACGCCGGCACGAGACCCAGGCGGTCGAGGTTGACGTGCGAGGCTCCAAAAAACACAGGGTCGTACAGTGCGGGGTCCATGGCGCGGGCCCCGAGGTTTCCCCAGAGGTCCTTGCGATTGGACACAACGACGGGCGGCCTGGACATTGGGTGCCCTCCAACGGGTAGTCGGGTTTGGCCGGGTTAGGCCTGTATATTATTATATAATACTATCTACATTTGTAAGCTCGCTACCGTCCGAGCGGTAACTTTTGGCCGGGGAGGTTGATGCCGAAGTTTGAGACAGTGTAGCGAAAACATTGCCGGCCCTGGCCGTGGGTGCCGGGGTCGTCGCCGGTGCCGAGGGGGTAATATTGGCCCTCCCGGCCCTGCGCGGCGGCGGCAAAAGTGGCGCAGATCTGGTAGCTGCTGGGGCTTGTGACGGTGTATTGGTAGTCGCCGAGGCGCTTTTGGGTGGCGGCGGACAGGCCGGTAACGTCGGTGAGCCGGGCTGGCAGGACGACCGCAACGGGAGTGCCGGCGCCGATGGCTTGGCTGATGGCGCGGATGTCGGACTCGGTGGTGGCGTCGCGCACCGGCCCCTGTCGCACCACGAGGTTGAAAGCGATGGCGGCCGCGCACACCACGCCCAGGGCGGCAAAAAACACCTGGTAGCGGTGCAGTGGGTTAGGAGTTTTGGTGCTCATCGCGCCAGTAATAGAGAAAAATGCCGCCGGCAATGGCGAGGGTGATCACAAGATGCACAAAATTACCGAGCACGGAATTGGCGGCGCTGCTGCCGAAGGAATTATAATTGTAGGGATCGCTCGAAGGGCCGGACATGAGGCTGTACACGAAGTAAATGACGTTGCCGAGGCCGACGAGAAAGGTGACCACCAGGGTGAGCTGGATGGCCCGCTTGCGCGAAACGTCGCGGCGCAGAGCGGGATCGGTGAGCTCGGCGCGCTGGAGCCGGAGAAACAGGTAGGCGAGAATCGGAAAGGCCACCACCAGCGCCGAGGCCGCAAATGGCACGCTGCCGCCCGAGCCCAGCATGGAGTCGCTGGAGCCGAACAGTGAATTGACGCTCGAATGCAGAATTGAGCCGAGTGCCACGGCCGCCACGCCGAGCGCGATGAACATAATGATGTACTCGAGGCCGCGGGTGGAAAACGTTTGCACCACGGCGCGCGGCGGATCGCTGCGGCTGCCGGCATCGGGACCGGGCGGCGGGGGTGGCACAGGTAGGTCTTCGGCGGGACTGAGGGCGGCGGCTACCTGCCCGGGATTCCAGCCGGCGTCGGTGAGGTCGCGCTTGATTTGATCGTCGGCGTGACCTTTTTTGCGGGCGGCAGCGATATAGGCGGTGAGCGCTGAATTGGGCACGGTGGATCCTCGCTGAGTGGCTTTGCGCTTATTGTGCTCGCGCTTGGCGGAGGTGTCAATTCGGCGGCCGGCTCGAGGCTCTGCGCGAGCCGAGGTTAGCGCGAGGCGTCCTCGAGCTCTTTGTTGGCGTCGTCCACGGCCGCCTGGGCGTCTTCGGCGGCGCGCTGAGCCTCTTCGGCTTGCTGCTGCGCGGCTTCGGCATCAGCCTGAGCCTGCTGCATGGCTGCGGCTTGGTCCTGGGCTTGCTGAGCTACATCGGCGGCTTGTTGGGCGGCTTCATCGGCATCTACCATGGTATTCGTCTCCTTTTGGTTATTATATGCGCAAGTTTAAATCGGACTGGGCGTCCCGTAGCGCGCTGGCAGCGCGGTCTTGCGCGGCAGCCAGATCGCGGGCCTGCGCCTCGGTGTCGTCGGCTTGGCGCTCTAGATCTCCGGCCAAGCTGATGGCGCGGTTGCCCTCATCGACGAGATTGTTGCCCTGCGTAGCCATGTCGCCGCCGCGGTCGATCATGGCCCGGCCGCTGGTGTCGGTTTCTTTGGCGCGATCGCGCAGGTCGCGCGCGGTGGCCTCTAAGGTGCTGGTGTCCATTGATTCATCCCTCCCCTTTTATGGTGAACGAGTATGGTAACCCCGCCGCCGAGCGCCGTCATTGTGCATATTGCCAATAAAACTAATCGCTATTTTATAATGTTGGAGATTTGCAAGGTGGCTTGGTCTTGGTTGGTCTCGTCAACGGGCGTTTCGCGGCCCGCGAGGTCAAGCTGGGGGCCGAGCGGTAATTCATTGGGCTTGACGGTGTGGTTGATGATTTCGCTGACGTCGTGAAAGGTGATGGGCAGGGCCTCGAAAAATGCGATGATTTCAGGCCGCGCGTGCTGCTTTCGCGCGTTCTGCGCCAGCTTGACGCCACTGACGGGATAATCATCTTGGCCATCGAGAAACGCGAATAAATCTTTGGGATTGAGTTTGGGTTCGTGATTTGGGTCGATCATGGCGCTCCTTCCTTACGCCGGCAATAATACTTCGAGGTGGAGTAACGGACGTTGGCGATAATTCTAGTTTTGTCTGCACTTCAGATTGGTCATTGGATAGTGCTTATGGTACATTGTGGTCAATTAGTTTATAAGGATATTTTTTATGGCAGAGCCAGGAAGTAACGGTCCTGAAGTGGGTTCGACTGATATGATGGACGGCGTTTCTGCTCCGCAGCCGGCGGCATCCGAAGCGGCGCCGACTCCCGATGCGGCGCCGCCAACGCCGGCGGTGCCGATTGCTCCCGATGCGGCGCGGGTCAGCGACGCGGAGGCGGCCGTCGCGGCGGCTGCGGCGTCAGCTCCACCGGCCCCGGCCGAGGCTGCGCCCGAAGCGAGCGTGGCACCGGCTGCTCCGGCGGTGGAAGCGGCCTCGCCGGCGGGCGAAGGTGGCGTGATGAATCGAATCAGGAGTTTTTTTGGCGGTGGGAACAAGTAGCCAGCTCCTGATTTGAGCGCTAGCGGCCTTTGGTAGTTTTGCGCGGAGCTTTTTTGGCAGCGCCCTTCAGTTCGTCGATTTGGTCGCGCAGGAGCGCGGCCTTTTCGAATTGGAGGTTTTCGGCGGCCATGGTCATTTGCGCCGTGAGGTCTTTGACGAGTTTGGAGCGCTCTTCTTTGGGGATCTCTTCGGGGCGAATGTCGCGGACGTCGGCGGTTTCGGCTTCCACCTGCGCCTGCATGCGCTCCCCCATCGCCTTTTGGATGCCCTCGGGGGTAATGCCGTGAGCGGTGTTGTAGGCTTCTTGGACTTTGCGCCGGGCGGTAGTGGTGTCGATGGCATACTTCATGGAGTCGGTGACGCGGTCGGCGTACATGATGACGCGGCCTTCCACGTGGCGGGCGGCGCGGCCGATAGTTTGGATGAGCGCCGCCTGGCCGCGGAGGAAGCCTTCTTTGTCGGCGTCGAGAATGGCTACGAGCGACACTTCGGGCAGGTCGAGGCCTTCGCGGAGGAGGTTGATGCCGACCACTACGTCGAAGACGCCGGCGCGCAGGTCTTGGAGGATGTCGATGCGGTCGAGGGTGTTGACCTCGCTGTGCAAATATTGGACTTTAACGCCGCTTTCTTGCAGGTACTCGGTGAGGTCTTCGGCCATGCGCTTGGTGAGGGTGGTGACGAGCACCCGCTGTTTTTTGGCCACGGTGGCGCGAATTTCGGCTACGAGGTCGTCGATTTGGTGATTGATGGGCCGCACGTCGATGAGCGGGTCGAGCAAGCCGGTGGGGCGGATGACTTGTTCCACCACCTGCGAGCTGTGGCTGAGCTCGAAGTCCG
This sequence comes from Candidatus Saccharimonadia bacterium, assembly GCA_035544015.1. Taxonomy (NCBI): domain Bacteria; phylum Candidatus Saccharimonadota; class Candidatus Saccharimonadia; species Candidatus Saccharimonadia bacterium. Next base: position 11,236 of record DATKIP010000065.1, on the reverse strand, counting down.
ACGGGGTGGCCGACACGTACACCACCTGGTTGATGTGGCGTTCGAATTCGGGGTATTTGAGCGGGCGGTTGTCGAGCGCGCTGGGCAGGCGGAAGCCGTAATCCACGAGCGTTTCTTTGCGGGCGCGGTCGCCGTTGTACATGCCGCGGACTTGCGGGAGGGTGATGTGGGATTCGTCCACGAACATGAGCATGTCGTCCGGAAAGTAATCGAGGAGCGTGGCGGGTTGTTCGCCGGGTTCGCGGTTGGACAGGAAGCGGGAATAGTTTTCGATGCCCGGAACCATGCCGGTTTCGGCGAGCATCTCCATGTCGAATTTGGTGCGCTGCTTCAGGCGCTGAGCCTCGAGGTTTTTGCCGGCTGCTTCGAGCTGGAGCAGGCGCATGTCGAGCTCCTCGCCGATCTTTTGCACGGCCAGGCGAATCTGGTCTTGCGGCGCCACGTGGTGCTTGGCGGGGAAGATTTTGAGGTCTTGGCGATCGGAAATTACTTCGCCGGTAAGCGGATCGACCTGGCGAATGCGCTCGAGCTCGTCGCCGAAGAATTCGAGGCGGTAGGCGGTTTCTTCGCCAATGGGGTACACCTCCACGACATCGCCGCGCACGCGGAATTTGCCGCGGGTGAAATCGATGTCGTTGCGAGCATATTGGATGTCGGTGAGCTGACGCAGGAATTTGTCGCGCTTGCGGACCTCGCCGACGCGCAGATCGATGGTGAGGGTGGTGTAATCATTGACGTTGCCAAGGCCGTAAATGCAGCTTACCGAAGCCACAATCAGCACGTCGCGGCGCGTCAGCAGGCTCATGGTAGCGGCGTGGCGCAGGCGGTCGATTTCTTCGTTGATGCTGGAGTCTTTTTCGATGAACGTATCGGAGCGCGGAATGTAGGCCTCGGGCTGGTAATAATCATAATAACTCACAAAGTATTGCACGGCGCTGTCGGGGAAGAAGGTTTTGAACTCGCCGTAGAGCTGGGCGGCCAGGGTTTTGTTGTGGCTGAGCACGAGGGTGGGGCGCTGCAATTGCTGCACAATGTTGGCCATAGTGAAGGTCTTGCCCGAGCCGGTGACGCCGAGCAGGGTTTGCTCGCGGTCGCCACGCCCGAGGCCGGCCACGAGCTGCTCGATGGCCTTGGGTTGATCGCCGGCGGGCTGGTATTTGCTACTGAGGTGGAAGTTTGCCATGTTTTAGTATTGTACCGTAGTATCCGGCCGTCGGGGGCGGGGTTTTTGGGTAGTACCTTTTTGGGAGGTATTTTTCGGAAAGCGCCTCGGTAAAAAGCGCTTGGCGGGCCTAAGCGGTGGATTATTCGGCGTCCATCCCCTGAGCGTGGACGGCGCGCATGCTTTGCTCGTGTTTTTCGAGGGCTTCATCGGCTAGCTGCTGGGGATGGGGGGCGTTTTTAAAGATAAATTTTTCTTGCTCGCCGGCGGATTGGATTTGGACCTCGCCGAAGTCAAAGATGCTCTGCAAAAACCCCTGATGCATGCCGGTGACATCCTCGATCCGCCGCAGATTGAGCTGTGATACTCGGCGTTGAAAGAGCGCCAGCTGTTCGACTTGCACGATGTGCACATTGGTGAAAATGAGCAGATTGTGGCGGTAGACATCGACCGCGATGAGAAAAATTATCACCGCGATAATGGCCATAATGAGCACCAACAACAGCATGAGCTGTGGCGGAAACGGCGTAGCCGCCGGGTACCGACCCAACAGATACGCGAGCGCCGCTGCAGCCAGGGCTAGTACGACCGAGACAAGGATGGTGGGCAAAATATCGAAAATGCTGCGGCGGATGACGCGGATGACTTCTTCGCCGGCATCCAGGGTGAAGCCGTAGTCCATGGGGTTTCCTTGCTGATAGTGGCATTATACCCCGAGAGCGCTAGGTACCCCAATGCGAGAGGAGCAGGCTGAGGTCGAAGACATTCACTACGCCGTCGTGATTGAGGTCGCAGCTGGTGTCCGAGGTGCCCCACTTGGAGAGGAGGAGGGAGAGGTCGAAGATGTTGACCTGGCCATCGTGGTTGATGTCGCCGATCTTGGGTGTCGGGGTGGGTGTCGGGGTAGCGGTGGGGGTTGGCGTGGCGGTGGGTGTAGGTGTGGGCGTTGGGGTTGGAGTGGGGGTCGGCGTCGGAGTTGGGGTAGGTGTGGCGTAAAGCGTAGCCAGATAGCTCTGGATGGTGAAATAGCCCGGCTTAGGGCTGCCGTCGGCGTACAGCAAGCCGTAATTGGCGTTTTGGATGTCGCCGGCGTCGAGGATATCGCGGTCGGTGTACCAGAACATGTTGGTGACGTAGGGGTAATTGGTGATGGCGTATTGAATGGCGCGCTGGAAGTAGTCACCCTGTTCGGCTTCGGTGACTCCCAATTGATAGTTGGGCGTACTGCCGGTGTTGGCATGCGTCGACCAGCCAAACTCGGTAAACCAAACGTCTTTGGCGGCGTCGCCGTTTTGGACCATGATGTTGCGGATGACGGGCAGGTGGGTGTACCACCAGCGGTTGTTGTCGTCGGGATGCTCGGGAGCGGCATTGGCTAGCCCTTGGTACGGGTGGGTGGCGAGGACGTCGAAGTAATTTTTGCCACCGAGGGCGTAGAGTTGGCTGATCCAAACATCGTCGTTGCTGGAAGGCGCGCCCAAGATCACGAGGGCCGCGGGGTCGCCGGCTTTGACCTGGGGATAGGCGGCCTGAAGCAGCTGTACGTATTGGGCTTGCGTGCCTTTCCAAAATTGCTGGTTGGGATCGGGTTCGTTCCAGATCTCCCACGCACTCACCCGACCGCGCCAATGAGTCGCCACCCAACCCAGCGAATGGGCGTAATCGGCCGCGTTGGTGGGCGCGACGGCGGTGTCGGTGGAGCCGTTGGCCCACTGCGGGGCGCAGGTGTAGTCGGCGAGGATTTTGAGACCTTTGGAGCGGGCGTAATCGATAGCGGTGTCGAGCTTGGTGATGTACCAGGCGCTGATGGTACCGGGGCCGTCGGATTCGACCGTGCACCAGCCGATGTCGATGCGGGCCCAGCGCATGTGGGCGGCGACCATGCGGTCAACCGTGGCGCGGTTGTCGGCGTCGGAGTAATCGCTCCAGCCGGCGTGCCAGTTGAAGCCGACATCGGGAATGTTGGTGTTGGCCCGGCTGTGCTGCACGACCAGGATTCCGACTGCCACAAACACTAGGAGCAACGCGGCTAGCAGCATGAGTGAGGGGCGGCGAGAGGGACGAATGGTGTGGGATTTGAGCGCAGCGATTACAGTGGTCCCGGTTACGGTATTGCGGTTATCCTACAGTACCGAAGCCGGATACTGCAAGCGATATTATGGCCACGGCGAGGCTCGATACTTGCGCTGCTGCGAACAGGCGGTAGTGCAGACTGCTCCAGCGGCGGAGGCCCTTGCGCCACACGGTGAGGTGGGTGACCACGTAGACAATGAGGAGCACCAGGAGGAGCAGAAGCGTCACGAGCGTGCCAAAATTGAGCGTACGGACGATGGACAGCGGCTGGAAGAGGCTATATTGGCGCGGAGGTGGGGCGCTCGGCGTAATTTGCCCTGTGGCCACCACCGGCCGCAGCGTGGTCGTGGGTGCGGGGGTTGGGGTGGCCGTGGGGATCGGCGTGGCGGTGGGCGCCGGGGTGGCGGCCGCCGCTAACGGCGCCGGCTTGGGGGTGGCCTGGGGTGCGGGCGTGGCCGCAGCGACTGCCGAGCCGGCGGTGGCGCCATAATGCGCCACAATGAGCGTGGTTTGACCACCCACCAACGTACCATTTTGGACGGCAAATCCGACATCGGTGTAGTTGGGGTTGAGAATGTTGGCGCGGTGGCCGGGTGAATTCATCCAGCCCTGAATGGCGCCGGAGGTGGTGTCAAAATCTTTGGCGAGATTTTCGCCGGCATAGGTGTAGGCGTAGCCGGCCTGTTCAAACCAATGCCACGGCTGGATGCCGCTGGGCGAAACGTGGGCCCAATAATTTTCGGCGAACATGTTGCCGGCTTTGAGCCCAGCGGACTGGTTGAGCCGGGCATCGAGATGCAGCGCCGGCAGGCCGCCGGCGACTCGCTCCTGATTGGTTTGGTTGAACAAATCGACCGGCGTAATGGTGTCGGTGGCATACGCCAGCACGCGGCCGTGAGCGAGCCCGCCAGCGCCGGCCGGGCGCACCAGGTTGGCGGTGATTTGCACGCCGATGATAAGCAGCGCCACGACGGCCAAGCCGTGGAGGCGGATGAGGTGCGGCCGGTGGTCGTTGTGGGCGTGCGGCACAAACCAATGTTTGAGGTGCCGGCGCACGTGCCGATGTAGCGGGGTTTTTTGCTTACGCTTGGCGGTCATGGGGATATTGTAGCATTTGATGGGGTAGTGCGGCCTAAAGCGTCAATCCGCTGCGGCGGATTAAAACCTTGGGCCGGTGCGGCGCCCCGGGATCGGAGCGCCGCGGCCGGTTTCACTGGGCGGGGGCGTTGGCCGGAGCCGACAGCCGCTCGATGATGTGCAGACTGAGCTTCTGCGCCAGCACTAGGTTGTCATCCGGCTTGAGCCCGGCGAACACGACGGCGAAATGCAGCTCCGGGCCGGGCCGCTGCGCAAAGCACTCCACGCCTCGTGCCGACGATGTGTCAGGGATGAGGTTGAACAGGTTGTGCGACGCCATTGCCAGGTCGCGGCCTTGGGGCAGCCGGGTGGCCCCGCCGCTGATGGCGGCCAGGGTGTATGGCTGCACCGCGCGGATGGCATGCTCCAGTCCGGTGTTCAAGCATTCGCCGTCGATGGTGCAGGCATCAGGCCGGCCGCTTGGCGGCCAGATGTAGATGCCGCCCGTCATCAGCCCGATGTCGGCGTCGGGCACGACGGCCTGGGCCAGATTGGCCAGGTATGTCAGACTCGGGTCGAACCAGGTGATCGGCAAGCCGGTGGCCGGATTGAGCGCCCGTTCGTGCCGTGTGGATTCGGCCATAATTCCTCCCGTCGGGACGTGGTAGACAGTGAAACCGGACTGCACTATTTTATAACTTTTACTCCCTTTTGTCTAGTGGGCGATTTGGGGCGAAACTTCGGCGATGGCCTGCGCCATGGTGAGTACGGGCAGGTGAGAGGCCTTGAGCTTAGACATTTCGGCGTCGAAATCGGCGGGGGAGGTGTTGTACTCGCCGGCGGCCGGGTTGGTGCTCACCTGGTGAAACACGATGATAAGCCAGGTTTTGTCGCGGGCGGCCTGGTCGATCCAGCCCTGAAACTCGGCCGGGGTGGTGAGGTTGGTCATGTTTTGGACGCGCAGCCGGTAGAGATCGGTGTCGTCGGCCGAGTTGTAGCCTTCGTCGGTGGAGCGCTGCGAGCGGTAATACTTTTGGACGGCGGCCATGGTGGCGGCGTTATAGGTGCCGTACGGTGCGGCAAAGTCTTGGATGGGGCCGCCAAACTTATTCGTGAGCGTGGTTTGGCTGTTTTTGAGCTCCTTGGTGAGATCGGCGGCGCTGAGCGTAGTGAGATCGGGGTGGCTGACGGTGTGCGAACCGATCTGATTGCCGGCGGTCTTGAGCGCCTTGATTTGCGCCACGGTGAGGTAGTCGGGCTGGCTCGTGAGATAGCCGGAAATAATGTAGTACGTACCGGTGAGGCCATACTTTTTCATGACCGGCAGGCCGTTGGTGTATTGGCTGGTCCAGCCGTCGTCAAATGTGAGGGTAACAAGCCCACGCGAGAAGCCGGCCAGGGCGTGGGGCTGGAAGCTGAAGTCGTCGGTGGTGAGGGTACCGTTTTGGTACATCAGATGCATTACGGTAGCGCTCACGGCGCCGGCAGGCATGACGTAATACAGCCGCTCCTGGGTCCAGCCGCTCGATTGCGGCACGTCACCGAGATAGAAGTAGTGGGTACTGCCGTCCGCCATGGTGACGGCGATGTCGACCTCTGAGGCCACGGTAGCCTGGTACCAGTCGGTGAACAGATAGCGAGTGCCGGCAGTAACGGGCTGCGGTGCGTAGGCCCAGTTGGCTGTGCCGTCGACATAATTTTTGACCGTGAGGCCGAGGCTGTGGGTGCCGGTATGGCCCATGCCCAGGTAGCTAAACGTGCTGGTGCTGGTGCCCCATTTGCTCGCAGACCAACCCTGCGGCTGGCCGGCCACGGCCGTCTCAACGGAGGGGTTGGGGATGCCGGCGGCCGGAGGCGTGGGGGCGGGGGTTGGGCTCGGGGTGGGCACAGGCGTCGGAGTCGGAGTGGGCGTCGGCGAAGGCCCGGCCACGGCGCTGAGCGAGAAATTGTCGGTGGTAAGGGTGCCGTTGGCGGCCAAGACATGGAAGATGGTGACGTTTTTGGCGCCCTGGGGAGCGGTAAAGGTAGAGGTAGTCTGCCTCCAGGTGCTGCTGGTGGCCGGCGCGCTCAAATCCAGATACGAAACGTGACCGGCGCCGTCGTCGATCTGGGCGATGACGTTGGTGGCAACTGTCGATTGATAGTACTCGCTCGCCGTGTAAACGGTGCCGGGAGTGACGGCCACGGGCGCGAAGTACCATTTGGCGTCGCCGTCGGCGTAACCGGTAACGGTGAGGCTCAGGGCGTGCGCGCCGTCTTCGGCGCCGCTGGCGGTGTAGCTAAAGGTGGGCGTATTCGTCCCCCATTGGCCCTGGAGCCAGCCGGTGGGCGCGCCGGCCACGGCGGTTTCGGCCGAGGGGTTGGCGACGAGGTTGGCTTCGGCGGCCGCGGCGGGCACGAGCGGCGCGCCGAGGCCGAGCAGCATGACGATAGTACTAGCGATACGAGAGAAATGGTTCATGAATGGTTATGCCTTTCCGACACATTACAGTTGTTGGTTAAAAAATAGAATAAGTGCCCGGGGCAGGGTTGCCCCGGGGGATCCAGGCCGCGCGCGCGGGCCTGAATTCGCTAAACCGGTTCCGGCTAGCCCCCAAACAGGTGCAGCAAAAAACTGCCTGTAATGAGGACGTGCCAGAGTGCAAACGCTGCTAGTAAGGCAGCACCGGTCCAGCTGGCGACGCGCTTCATGATTAGCGCTTGCCGTACTTCGCGGCAGCCACGTAGATCAGCGCCCAAACGGCGAGACCAGTAGCAGCGGCCAGGGCGATTTCAACCGCGTTGTTCACACCCGTGAGAGGCAGAACGGCGGCCGTAGTCGCAGCACCCAACACTGGGGGAACAAGGTTTCCTTGTCCGTACATATGCGTATCCTTTGATTAGTTAATTTAAATTCCCGCGCCACTCATGATGCGGTATCGGCGCCCGGCGGTAGTCCAGCCCGGGCGAGCCGAGCGGAACTTACGCTGGACGACGATTTCGAACCAGGAGCGGAAATACAAGAAGAGGTTGACGAATCGGAGGATGTAAAACAACGGGAAAGCGCTCACCACGTCGGCGCGGCGGTTGACACCCGCTGACCACACGGTGAAGGCAAAGAAGATGATCATGTCGTTGATGAAGAGGAGCGCGAGGGGGCCGTAATTTTGGCCCCACCAAGCGATAATGGGCAAAACGACGAATTCGGCCATCATGGTGAGATTTTCGAGCAGCATGAAACCGAGGTAGGCGTCGATTTTGCGCGGGCGCAAGCCAACTTTGTGGCGTGTCATCACTTGCCAGGTGCCGCGGTACCAGCGCGCAACCTGCTTCCAATAGTCGCCAAAATCTTTGGGATCTTGAGTAAAGGCTTTGGCTTGGGGAATGTAGGCGATGCGGCCAAGGTTGCCGCGGTGGATTTGGAGCGTAAGGTCCATGTCTTCGGTGAGCGAGGATTGCGTGAAGTCGAGGCGCTCGATGATGTCGGTGCGGAAGATGCAGGTGGCGCCGGGGATGACGGGGATGACACCGAAGAAGCTCTGGATGCGCCGCATGATTTCGAGGCCGTAGGTGTATTCGTAGGTGCGGTATTTGGAGATCCAACCGCCTTTGAGGCTTTGGATGTGGCCCGTGGCGGCCACGTAGGATTCATCGAGGCGGTCGCGGATTTCCTGGAAGTACGTGGGGCCAAACACGCCGTCGGCGTCGGCCACGTGCACCCAGCGGTAGCGACGGACGATGTCGAAGTGGCGGATGCCGCTGGCGATAGCCATGGCCTTGCCGCCCTGCTCCTGGGCAAACACGTTGTACCACGGCAAATGCGACAGGGCGATGAGCACGGTGGTGTCGAGGGAGCCGTCGCTGACCACGAAGATATCTTGGGCTTCCATGCCGCCTGCTAGGGCTGAGCGCACGGTGGCGGCGATCACCACCTCTTCGTTGTGGGCAGGCAAAATCAGCGCCATTTTGCGTTGGGCGCGAGGGGTAGCGGGGTTGTGGTTGCTGGCTTCCATGTCATCAATCTAAAACAAGAGGGCCGCGGCCGAAGCCGTAGTACCCTCTTGTCATTGCATTTAATCGATCATTGTAGTCTAATATACTATTCTTGTCAAGCTTATGGTGTGGAGGCTTGCTGATGGACGGTCGTGTAGGCGTCGTGGACGGTTTTGACCGTGATGCCCGAGGCCTTGATGGCCTGCAAATCGGCCTCGAAATCGACTGGCCGGCGCGAGAAGGCGCCGCCGCTGGTGTCGACCTGATGGTACACCAGGATGAGCCAGGTGTGGTTGGCGACGGCGGTGGCGAGCCAGGCCTGGATTTGTGCGGGCGTGGTGCCTACCTGGATGTTTTGGACCTTCAGGCGGTAGGGGTCGAAGGTGTCGAGCGAGTTGTAGCCGGCCTCGGTGGAGCGAGAGGTTTGGTAGGCGGCTTTTTCGGCGATAAGGGTGTGGCCATTATTGGCGCCGTAGGGAGCGGCAAAGTCGGTGGTGGGCGCGTAGCATTTGCTCAGGCCCTGGCGCGAGGTTTGGAGCTGGCGCTTGAGCTCTTTGTCGCCCAGGGTGGTGAGATCGGGGTGGTCGATGGTGTGCGAAGCGATCTCGTGGCCTTGATCGAGGAATTTGTAAATCTGGCCTGGGCTCATATACGACTTGGGGGCGCCCAAATAGCCGGAAACGAGATATTGGGTGGAAACCATGCCGTAGCGAGTCATGAGCGGCAGCGCGTTGGCGTAGATGCTGCTCCAGCCGTCGTCGAAGGTGAGCGAGAGCAGCGGCTCGGCGAGGGGTGGGGCGGTGGCGGTTTGGAGGATGTGGGCGTCGGTTTCGAGCCAGCCGGCGCTGTCGAGCGGGTGCGAAAGGCGAATCTCGGCGGTGCCCACGGGCACGAAAAAGCGCTGGGTGTAGCTGGTCCATTGGTCGCTCGGCGGGGCGGAATCGAGCTTGAGGAACTGCTGCTTGCCGGCGGCGTCTTTGAGCATGAGTACCGCGGCGGTGGGCACATTGGAGCGGTAATAGTCTTGGTATTGGTAATAGCCGCCGGGGACGGCTGCGAGGTTGGGGCTAAGCCAGTTGGCGGTGCCGTCGGTAAACTGAGTGATGTCGACGCGCAGGCCGGTGGGCGAATTATAGCCGGCGACGGTGCTGAAGCGGCCGTCGTTCTTGCCGAAGACGCTCGTGCTCCAACCTTTGGGTGCGGTGGCGGTGCGGATTTCGGCGTCGCCGTTGGCAATGAGGTTGGCCGAGGTGAGGGCGATGGGGCGATAGGTGGCCTCGGCGGTTTGGCCCGACACGTTGGACGGCGCAGCCGAGGTGGTGGTGTGGGCGTCGGCCGCGAGCTCGCTGGCGGATTTGGCATGGGCGATGAAAGCGCCGGCCGAACAGCGGCTTTCGACGATGGCGCGAGCAAAATTAAAGCCGCTGCGGCCGGCAGTGTAGGAGCCGGCGCCAGCCAGGAGGGTAAGAATAAGAATGGTAACGGTGAGTTTGTTGAGCTTCATAATGATAGCGTTCCTGCGCGGGACCGGGTTGTAGCCCGGTCCCGCGCTGGCTCGAACGAGGGGTTGGCCCCGCCGGGTGGGCGGGGTGACGGTTAGGCGGCAGCGGTGAAGATGTCGCCCAGGTAGGTGCTGGTGCCGAGTCCGGCGGCCGTGGGGCCGAGGAGCTCGACGATGACGTGGTTGACACCGGCGTCACGGAAGGCCTTGATGTCGGTTCCGACGACCGTGGCCGCGGGGGCCGTGAGGTCGGTGAAGCCGAAGTTTCGGGCCGTGACCGGGTCGGCGCTCCAGGGGAAGCCCTGGACGATCGCGCCGGCCAGCTTGGTGGTGCCCACGACCGACGCCATGTCGGCGGCGGAGGGCTTGATCAGTTCGGTGCCGCCGTAGAGCGCCGAGCCGCCGTGCGGGAAGAACCCGCCCAGCAGGCCGTCGGTGCCGCGGAGGTATCCGGCCTCGGTCTCGCGGTTGCTGGACCGGCTGGCCTCGTGGTGCGCGTCGATTTCGACGTAGATCTTGGTGCCGGTGCCGACCACGCTGCGAATGAACGCGACCCGGGCGTTGATGCCCGCGATGCTGCCGTCCTTGGCGTGGTTGACGCTCGTGACGACGCTCGCCCACGGCTGGTTCACGAAGGTGCGCAGGTAGTCCCGCGCGGCCGACGTGGACAGCGCGTTGAGGTCGGAGTCGACCCGCACGAGCACCGGCAGGACGCACTTGGACTCGGTGAGGAGGTCCTGGAGCCCGGGGGCCCCGAGGGCGTCACCGGTGTAGTACGCGACCTGCCCGGCGAGGTTGTTCACCGCGACGAGCTGGTCGGCCGACGCCACCGTGGCGCCGAGCTTCCAGTTCGGGTCCAGCGCGACCGGAGTCGTGCAGGAGCCCGGCGTGGGCGACGATGCGGTGGTGGTGGGCGACGCCGACGGGGAGGCCGACGCGGTGGTGGCCGGCGGGCTCGTGTCCGCGGGTGCGGTCGTGGCCGAGGCGGTCGGGGACGCCACCGTGAGGGTCTGGCCGCCGTGGTCGGCGACGTTGTTGGTGGTGACGGCCTTGCCGGTGCCCGGGAAGTTACCGGTGATGGCCATGCCGACGGCCACCCCGAGGGCCAAGGCGAGCACGACGCCCAGGATGATGGCCAAACTGCCGCCGACAGAGCGGCGGGGACGCGGGGTCGGAATTCCGGGGGTTCCCATAGCAAACCTACCTAACTGTCAGTCCGGTTCGGCGCGGTTGCCGATGCGTACCGGATACTTTCTCGTACGAACTTTGTGACATTACCACATTACGCCACCAATGTCAATATACTAGACCTGACCCACCCTCACTTTTGACATAACCATCGTTTAGGCACAAAAATGACGGCAAAACGTTTCGGGAAGGAAACAAAAATGCCGTCACCAAAAATCATACCGTCCTGTGCCCGTATTATTCAACACCACATCATGCCCCAA